>CALGTJ010000147.1 GCA_937901435.1 uncultured Rhodobacter sp.
GCGCCAGGTGGGTAGGTCCCAAGCAGGTCCGCTACAACTACGGTATGCGGGTCGTGGTTGCTGCCGATACAGCCGTTCCCGCTGCCGGCGATCCTGCATTCGTACCACTGTTCAATGGCAAGGACCTGACCAACTTCCAGACCAAAGATGCGGAGAAGTTCTGGCGGATCGAAGATGGCGTCCTGATCGGCGAAAACGACGCAGCGAAGAGCGAGCACTATCTCTGGACCACCAAGAAATACAGCGACTTCATCCTCGAATTTGACGCGAAATGGAAAGGCACCACCAAACGTGGCGTCGACTCGGGTATCGAACTGCGCGAACCGAAGCTGCAACTTCAGCTCGGCATCTCCGGCAGCCTGAGAGTGGACATGACCGGCTCGTTCTACGCAGGCAGAAAAGGCTACCCCAAGTCAGGGCAAGCCACCGAAGCAAAAGCACTCTTGAACCCTGAGGGCGAATGGAACAGCTTGCGCCTGCAGGCAAAAGGCAACACCTTCTCTTGCTGGATCAACGGCAAGAAGGCGTCGGAATACACCGATGCAAACTTCTCCGGCGCCGCCCCGCTCGGACTGCAGATCCACGGCGACGTGGTGATGAAGGTCGAGTATCGGAATCTTCGGATTGCGGACCTTGCGGCCGGTGAAGTTCTCTCATCCCTCAATGCCAAGGCTGGCGAAATCGCAGTTAAGGACGGAGAGACAATCGCCTTCCTCGGTGACTCCATTACCGCTGCAGGTCGAAATCCCGGCGGTTACTGTCAGTTCGTCCTCGCCGCGTTGAAAGATCAGGGCATTAAGACGACGGCCGTGTTTGCTGGCATCGGCGGACATAAATCCGACCAGATGCTCGCCCGTCTTGAAAAAGACGTTCTGAATCATCAACCAGACTGGATGACGCTCAGTTGCGGAGTCAATGATGTCTGGCACGGCAAGAACGGGGTTGCGCTCGAACCATACAAAAAGAACATCACTGAGATCGTCGACCGAGCCCAGGCGGCCGGAGTGAAAGTCCTGCTGCTAACTTCAACCATGATCAAGGAAGACCAGGCGAATGAACTAAATCAGAAGCTGCTTGCCTACAATGACTTTATCCGTCAACTCGCAACGGACAAAGGATGCCTCTTGGCAGACGTCAATGCGGATATGCAGCTTGCCTTGAAAACCCCTCCACCCTACCGCCCCGACGGAAAGAAGCTGACCAGTGATGGCGTGCACATGAATCCTTACGGCAACATCCTGATGGGACGCGGGGTGGCGAAAGCTCTTGGTGCTACGGACGTCCAGCTCGATGAATCTGAGAAGGCATGGCGCAGCGTTTCCTCTCATCGGGTTCGACTCGGCGAAATCAATCTCTCGATTGAAGCGATTGAAGCACTCAGTGCCGCGGCAAAAGCAGAAGGAACTGATCTTGGCGGACTCTTGCGCAAAGGCGCCGAAGCAAGGAAGGACGAACTGCTGAAGTAGCCCTCCCGCCACCCGTAGCGCGTGCCGGTCCGTGTTCCGCCCGAGAGCGCGGCGCGTGAGTGTCAGGGATTTGGCCGTAAGGCGAAGGCTGGGAAACGAGGTAACTCGCTGTAGAACAACACGTAGAGGCTGTTCGGGAGCATCTTGAAACCGCCCGGGCCTAATTATTTGACCAAAGTGCCCGATCTAGGAAGTATCAGGGGTGATGAGTTCAATTCAAAAGCCGACAGGTGCGCCCATGAACAGGCGAAAAATGTTGAAATCAGCGGGTTGCTTTTTGATGTTGCCGGCTTTGGAAAGCTTTGGTCAAGAGGCCACGGGCGATGATGCGGTGAAAGCGAATCGTTTGTTTTGTATGAATGTTGGCAACGGCATGTGTTCTGACAACTACCCGACGTCGACGGGTAAGGACTATCAGAGCTCTTCTACCTTCCAGCCACTGGAGAAATTAAAGAAGGATTTCACGCTTTGTACGAATTTAAGGAAGACCGGGGGGCATGGTGGAACCATGCTTGCTTTTGCTGAATATGCGGCAAGTGAAAATCCCGAACATATTTTGGATTCGGTAGACGAAGTCGCCGCCGCTCGTATTGGTAACGATACGCGTATCAGGAACTTGGTCGTTGAGCAGAAGAATTCAGTTGGTATCTCATGGAAGGGTGGCCTGGCCATTTCTCCGATCAGCAATAGTCAGGCATTGTTCCAGACCATCTTTGGGAAAGTCGACAAGAACAAACGTGCGGAATTGCTGGCGCTTAAAAAATCCGTGTTGGACGGTACCAGAGAAGAAGCGAAGCGTTTGACTAATAGGGTTTCCAAGCAAGACCAGGTCAAATTAGATGAGTATTTTTCCAGTTTGCGTGAATCTGAAAAGTCGATCCAAAGAGCGGAACGCTGGTTGAGTAAAAAGCAAGTAGAGGTACCATTCCCTGAAAACGTGAAATTCGACACGCAGGGGAGTAGTGATTACCTGCAAAAGATTTTAACAGACAAGTATTTTAATGAACGTTCAACTTTTCTGGATTTGATCTTTCTGGCATACAAATATGACGTCACGCGAGTGGTGAATTTGTATGGCGAATGGAATTGGACAGGGCATCATACAGATTCTCATCAGATTCAAAAGAAAGACGGCCACATTAAAAATATAGAGGCGGACCAAGCTTACATGATGCAGACGGCTCGTTTCCTGGACAAACTCAAATCGACCAAGACAGAAACTGGCGGAACCTTGCTGGATCAGACGGTTTGCTTGATCACCAGCTCCTTTAGTATCAGCAAGGAAGAAGGCCCTCACGGCAATAAGAATATCTCTGTGATTGTAGCCGGCGGAGGCTTTGATCATAACAAACATATTAAGTTTGATGGTGCTGATAACCGCAGCAATATCTACCTCCCGGCATTACAACATCTAGGCTGCGAAATCGATAGTTTTGGCAACAGCACTGCATGCGCCAAGCTTTAAGAAGAGTTAATATGAGACGCTTATCTCTCGGGTGCTTTCGCCCAGTTTCATTGGCCTTGATGCTGTCGACTTTGGTCTCCGCTGCGAATGCTGCGGAAACCCATTCAGCGTTCGAGCTGAATAAAACCTTCTTAAACACATACTGTGTCAGTTGTCATGGTGATGAAAAAAGTGAGGGCGATCATAATTTTGAAAAATTCAGTGACCAGGACTGGAATAATCAAGAATTGATCGATGAGATCTTAATGGTGGTAAAAGAAGAAGAAATGCCACCTGAGAAAGCGAAGGAGAAACCTTCAGCTGAGGATGTGGCTGCTTTTGAAAAGCGTTTGGTCAAACAGTACCTGACAATCAAAGCAACGTTGCCAGGCGTTCTCAAACGGTTGAATCGCACTGAATATGAGAACACCATCAATGATGTCTTCTTCACGCAGTTTAAAGTTGGAACCACCTTACCTGTGGACAACACGAGAGATGGCTTTGACAACCAAGGCGATAACCTTTTTATGTCACCCCTTGCCGTAGACGCCTATTTTCGATCTGCTTCGGGAATTGCCGAGAAGGTCGTCGGTGAGATGCCCAAGGCATCGACGACCGTTTATCGTTGGGATGATCATAACATTCGCAGAGTTAACTCACATAAGGGCGCGAGTCATACAACGTCGAATGACAGGCTGACGACCGAAGGGTTTAAGCATAAGGATTTTTGCGCGGCGGTTAAATTCGCAGATGAGGTGAAGCCGGCCGGCCATTACGACGTAAAGATCAACGGACATTTTACTTTTTATGATACTGCTATCGATTTTAATAAGCGTGATTTCAGCATCAAAGCAGATGTCGGTAGGGAAAATGAACGTTTGGAAATCGAACGCCATATGGGCAACGCGCCCGACCCTACATTTCAGAGTTCTCAAGAGTTTTTACTGAGTGAAAAAGTAAGGGTCTATTTGGAACCTGAAATGAGCCTCTACCTCAGAGGCCACAATTATTTCATTAAATTGCCAAAAGACCTTGGTAAGCTCACACGTCTCCCGCCGTTTCCAGCAGCAAAGGAGTTGCGCGCCCTTTCGAGAACTCTTCCACACTTGGTCTCGGCTGAAGTCACTGGCCCCATATATGAGAGCTGGCCTCCCCCAAATGACTTTTATAACACCTACTATAAAGGTCTCAAAGGCAGTGATCCACATAAACAGTACCAACAATTCATCAGAAATCTTGCCCTCAAACTCTTTCGTAGACCGGTCAGTAACGATGATTTGGATTACTATTTCGGTATCGCAAAGAAGAAATACGAAACAGATCAAAATGTCTTCAATGCCGTGCAGTCAGCGTTGAAGATGATGCTCTGCTCACCAAACTTTCTGTATAAGGTCGAAGGCGATACGGTGGAACTTGATGATTATGCGATTGCCTCCAGGATGTCTTACTTTTTGTGGAACTCCCTTCCAGATGATCGTTTGATGAAGTTAGCGTCTGAAGGTAAATTAAAGGATTCAGTGATTCGGTCTGCGGAAGCCTTAAGGATGCTGCAAGACCCTAAATTACAGCGTTTTGCTGCTGATTTCACGACCCAGTGGCTCAAGCTTGATAAAATAGACCCCGTTGTTCCGAATGAGAACATCCTCCTCTATACGTTTAGAGACAAGGGCGGCGGGAAAGTAGGTCGCCTAAAGCCGTTCTTTAAGCAGGAAAGTATTGAGTTTTTCAAACTGATTTTGAATGAGAACTTAAGCCTGACAAATTTCATCGATTCAGATTTTGTTGTGATCAACAAAACGTTGAATCAACTTTATCAATTAAAGAAGGATGGGAAAAATGTCTTTTATAAAGAATCGACGGTGTGGGAAAGAGGGGACAGAGGGGATTTTGTAGAATCATTTACTACTTTAGGGAATAAATTTGCAAAAGTAGATCTTG
>CALGTJ010000148.1 GCA_937901435.1 uncultured Rhodobacter sp.
TGATCCACAGTTCTAAACGCTTTGCCGGGCCGACCGGGCTAGAGGAATACATCTGCTATGGCATCGGTATGGCCCTGCGCGTCGAGGCACAGGACGAGGCGCTGTATTTCAAAAGCGATCACTACTTTTTCCAGATTCTCGGCCACCGTCTGCGCCTGCCGTCTATGTTGAGCCCCGGTGCGCTGGTGATTGGTCACCACGACCTTGGCAATGGCGCGTTTCTGTTCTCGCTGGACCTGCACAACCGCCTGTTTGGCAGTTTGATCCAACAAGATGCCCTGTTTCAAGACGCAAAGGAATAACCCAATGGACAACCCAATTCTCTGGATGCTGATTTCCGTGCAAGTCGCAATGGGCGCGTTTGACACGCTGGTGCATCACGAAGGGTCAGAACGCCTTGCATGGCGCGCCTCGCAAAAACACGAGTTGCGCCTGCACGGCGTGCGCAACTTTTTCTACGCGGTGATCTTTCTTTGCTTTGGCTGGATCGAACCGCATGGCGTCTTTACGATGATCCTTGTGGGCATTCTGGTGCTTGAGGTGTTTATTACCCTCTGGGATTTCGTCGAAGAGGACATGACCCGCAAACTGCCCGCGACCGAACGCGTGAACCACACGCTGCTGGCGCTGAACTATGGTGCGATCCTTGCGCTGGCCGCGCCTTATCTGTGGACATGGGCGCAACTGCCCAGTGCCCTGATCCCCGTCAGCTATGGCTGGTGGAGCGTTATGGCAACGGTTTCGGCCATCGGCGTTGGTCTGTTCAGCGCCGCGACTTGCTGGCCGCGTCGCGCAGTGATCGGTTGGGGCGCGGAGATCCTGCGCAGTTGGTCGAGGGGTTGAAGCCACGCCAGAACGTGTTGATCACTGGCGGCACCGGGTTCATCGGCACCCGTCTGGTCGAGGCTTTGGTGAGCGCGAACCATTATGTCACCGTCCTGACCCGAAATCCGCGCCGCGCCGATCATCTGGCCAATCCGGTTAGGGTGATCGACACGCTGGACCGTATCCAGAACGAGGACCGCTTTGACGCCGTGATCAATCTGGCGGGCGACAGCGTGGCCGGTGGGCTTTGGACAAAGCGCAAGCGCGCGCGGATCATCAATTCACGCGTCGAGATGACGGCCGCTTTGGACGCTCTGATTGCCCGGTTGGACCATAAGCCCGAGGTGCTGATCAACGGCTCTGCCGTGGGATTCTACGGGATGCACGCCGAGGGCGATGTGCATGAGGCCACCGCACCCAACCCCGCCTTTGTCCATGATGTCTGCGCGGCTTGGGAAAATGCGACAGCGCCGATAGCCGAACAAGGCGTCCGGGTCGTGCTGCTGCGCATCGGTCTTGTGCTGGGCGTAGACGGGGGGATGCTGGCCAAGCTGCTGACCCCGTTCGAGTTCGGCGGCGGCGGTGTGATGGGCGACGGGCAGCAATGGATGCCATGGATCGAACAGGACGACCTGATCCGGGTGATCAGCTTTGCAATGGCCAATGCGCAGGTTCAAGGCCCCGTCAACGCCACCGCCCCCAACCCGGTGCGCAACGAGGCCTTTACCCAAGACCTCGCCGCCGCCCTGCACCGCCCCGCCGTCCTGCGCTTTCCCGCATGGGCACTGGCCAGGGGTCTGGGCGACATGGGCCGCGAGACGATGCTGGGTGGGCAGAGGGCCGTTCCCACAACGCTGCTGGACCATGGATTCACGTTTCGGTTTGAAGAATTGGCACCGATGCTGCGCAAGATCACCGGTTCTGGAACGTAGAGACATGTGAAAATTTCAAAGGTCAGCTGTAAGCCCAGCTGACCGATGCTGCCCTAAATTGAAACGGCAGCCAAACGCAGCACTCGACACTTGCAAAGTGCGGCCAAAGATCCCTTTGGCGAACGGCAAACGACAGGCTTATGCCGGAATAATGATTTTCTGATCGTGTTCAGGTGCCTCAAGCTGAAGATGATTTTCTTCAAGCACAAGAATATTTTCTGCACCAATAATATCGCTTTTCGTCTTATAACCAATGACATTCTCGACTGGCATATCCAGATGGCGCGCCAGCAGCATTGTTTCTTGGGATGAGAAATTTGTCAGCCCGCGGGCAATTTCTTCACCAGCTTCGTTATAAACGTGCAGCACGTCGCCTAGAGGTGGTCGCGGAATTTCGGACCAGTTGTTAACCCGGATTATTCATCGAGGCG
>CALGTJ010000149.1 GCA_937901435.1 uncultured Rhodobacter sp.
GAAATCAGAGACGCTGCATGAAATCGGCGGACAACTTCTTTGACAAACACCGCCATCGAGCTTGCCAAACTCTTGGACGCCCAAGAGGGAAAGCTGTTCAGCCGCGTGGAAACCAAGATCCTGACCAACGAAGAAGCGGTCGAGCGCAATGTCCGCATCCAGATGAACGAGTTTCTTGATCAGGCCAGCGATGACGACTTGATCGTGTTGTTTCTGGCAGGGCATGGCGTCGTCGATGACGAGCAAGAGCTATTCTTTATGACGCACGAGGGCGATCTGACCAAACCCTATACCGGGATGAGTGTTAACAGGTTCCGCGATCTTCTGGAAAACCGGCCCCTGAATCAGAACGCGCTTTTGCTGCTGGATATCTGTCACTCCGGTGCGGGTGACGGGCGTGTTGTTGCCGAGGATGCTGTGCAAAATCTGACCAAAGGCACGGGCGCAGTTGTCTTTGCCTCGTCTTCGGGCTCAGAGCTGAGCTTTGAGGACGAAAGCTTTGGCGGTGGGCATGGTGCGTTTACGGCGGCCCTTCTTGAAGGTCTGAGGGGGGCTGGCAGACAGCCGCGTCGGCAATCGGGACGGATTTAACTCGTTGCAGGAAATGGTGCTGTTTACCTCGTCGCGGGTTCCGGAGATGACAGAAGGCCAACAGCGCCCGCAGATCCCCGCTCTGGCGCTGAACGTTGACTACCGACTCAGCACTGCGACCAATTGACGACAGAGGGGCCGCTGCGCCACGGCGGCCCTTACCGCAGGTCTCGTGCGGTCAATCTGCTGCGGTGTCATGCGCTCTGGTCAGGTCCAAAGATCTGTGGCCTGCCGTGAATTGCTGTACGATTAGGGAAAACGATCGTCCGATAAACCGACAAGGCCTGCCTTATTGAACCGACCGCAAGATCGCCCCGATCTGTAGAAGTTGGTCGAACAACGGATTGGTGGTTCTCCAGACCATGCCAATCCGGCGCGACGGACGGGGGGCAGGAAACTGGTCGATAGAGACATTCGCAGACTGGGTTTCAAGCCCGACAGCCATCTCTGGGATCAGTGTCACGCCCATCCCGGCACTAACCATCTGCACCAGAGTCGACAACGAGCTGCCCTCCATCAAGCGCCCCGGCTGGGTCTTTTCAAACTGGCAGAACGACAAGGCCTGATCGCGAAAACAATGTCCCTCTTCTAGCAAAAGCAGGCGCATGGTTTGCAGCATCTTTCCCGAGGGCACCGCCTTTTTCGCATCCTCAGCCGGGCGCACCAAGACGAAATCTTCCTCGAATAGCGAAAATTCTGTCAACGACGGCTCTGACACGGGCAAGGCCACCACAGCGACATCAAGGCGACCCTCGTGAATATCGGCAATCAGGGACCGGGTCACCGTCTCGCGCAGTTCAAGGTCGAGACCGGGGAACCTGCGCGTCAGGGTCGTAATGATAGAGGGCAACAGATAGGGTGCAACCGTCGGGATGATCCCGATCCGAAGACGCCCTGCCAGCAAATCCTGAGAGGCGCGCACAAGATCGTCAAGTTCCTCGACCGACAAAAGGATCTGGCGGGCTTTTTCCAACAAACGCTCGCCAATGGGCGTCAGCCGGACTTGGCGCGCACTTCGTTCGACGAGAGGCGTGTGAAACTTTGCCTCTAACTCTTTGATTTGCAGAGAAAGTGCAGGTTGAGAGATCGCGCAGGCCTCGGCGGCGTGCCCGAAATGCCGGTGCCGCGCCAGCGCTTCAAAGTAGCGGAGCTGTTTGAAAGTCAGGTCTATCATTAGCTTAGCTTATCACAGTCTTTTGGATATCCAATTGGATTTAATCCTGAACCTTTGTTAGAACGATTCCAGATTAGAGCCGCGCTCTGACAAATTCACCTCAAGGGAGAACATCATGGACGGAAACAACGTTGATCCGACGGGCGGCTGCCCTGTCATGCACGGCGGGAATACCGAACTGGGCAACAGCGTCACCAAATGGTGGCCACGGTCGCTGAATCTGGACATTCTGCACCAGCACGGCGCCCGCACCAACCCTATGGATGCGGATTATGACCACCGCGAGGCGGTCAAAGCGCTGGATTACGAGGCGGTCAAGGAAGACGTAAAGGCGCTGTTGGTTGACAGCCAGACATGGTGGCCCGCCGACTGGGGTCACTACGGCGGCTTGATGATCCGTCTGGCATGGCACTCTGCCGGGTCCTACCGCATGGGCGATGGCCGTGGCGGTGCAGGATCCGGTAACATCCGCTTTGCCCCGCTGAATTCATGGCCAGACAACGCCAGCCTCGACAAGGCCCGCCGCTTGCTGTGGCCCGCCAAGAAAAAATACGGCAACGCGCTAAGCTGGGCCGATCTGATCATTCTGGCTGGCAATATGTCGTATGAATCGATGGGTCTGAAAACCTTCGGCTTTGGCTTTGGTCGCGAAGATATCTGGGGCCCAGAGCAGGACGTGAACTGGGGCGCAGAGAACGAGTGGCTTGCGCCGTCGGAAAACCGCTATGGCGACCTTGACGACACATCGACGCTTTATAACCCGCTGGCCGCTGTCCATATGGGTCTGATCTACGTCAACCCCGAAGGCGTGAATGGTGTTCCCGATCCGGCCCGTACCGCTTTGCATGTGCGCGAAACCTTTGCCCGCATGGCGATGAACGACGAGGAAACCGCAGCCCTGACTTGCGGTGGTCACACCGTCGGCAAGGCGCATGGTGGCGGCGATCACGCCAACATCGGCGCAGAACCAGAGGGCTGCCCGGTACATTCCCAAGGCTTAGGGTGGAGCAATCCGGGCATGAATGCCAAGGCCACCAACGCCTTTACCTCGGGCATCGAAGGCGCATGGACCAAACACCCGACCCAGTGGGACATGGGCTATTTCGACTATCTGTTTGACTATGAGTGGGAGCTGACAAAATCAGCCGCAGGGGCCAACCAGTGGAAGCCCGTCGATATGCCCGATAGCGAGATGCCCGTCGACACGACGGACGCGTCGGTACGTCGTTTGCCCATGATGACCGATGCCGACATGGCGATGAAGGTTGACCCGATCTACAACGAGATCTGCCAGAAATTCCGCGCCGATCCCGAATACTTCGCCGACACCTTTGGGCGCGCGTGGTTCAAGCTGACACACCGCGACATGGGGCCAAAGGCCAACTACTACGGTCCCGATGTCCCAGCCGAAGACCTGATCTGGCAGGACCCGATCCCTGCGGGGTCTACCTCTTATGACGTGGCTGCGGTCAAGGCCAAGATCGAGGCGTCCGGCCTGTCCGCCGGCGAGATGATCGCCACCGCATGGGACAGCGCGCGCACCTTCCGCGGGTCGGACAAGCGGGGCGGTGCCAATGGCGCGCGCATCCGTCTTGCCCCGCAAAAGGATTGGGCCGCGAATGAGCCAGAGCGTCTGGCCAAGGTGCTTGGCATACTAGAGCCGATTGCAGCCGAGACAGGCGCATCCATCGCGGATGTGATCGTGCTGGCGGGCAACGTGGGTCTTGAGCAGTCGATCAAGGCTGCGGGCTACAACGTCGAGGTACCCTTTGCCGCCGGTCGCGGCGACGCCACCGAAGAGCAGACCGACGCCGAAAGCTTTGAGGTGCTGGAACCGCTCGCCTGTGGGTTCCGCAACTGGCAAAAAGAGGCCTACGCCGTTGCGCCCGAAGAACTGATGCTGGACAAGGCGCAGCTATTGGGTCTGACCGCCGCAGAGATGACGGTTCTGCTGGGTGGGATGCGCGTGCTGGGCACGAACCATGGCGGCACCAAACACGGCGTGTTCACGGATCGCGAAGGCCAGTTGACGAACGACTTTTTCGTCAACCTGACCGATATGGCCAACACATGGGTGCCCCTCGACAACGGCAGCTACGAGATCCGGGACAGAGCCACAGGGTCGGTCAAATGGACCGCGACCAGCGCCGACCTTGTATTCGGCTCTAACTCGATCCTGCGGGCCTATGCCGAAGTCTATGCTCAGGACGACAACGCCGAAAAATTCGTGCGTGACTTTGTGACCGCATGGACAAAGGTCATGAACGCCGACCGTTTCGACCTCTTGGCGTAACGCAGCATCTCGTGCGGGCAGATGCATTTGCTGCCCGCACAACCCATGTCTGCGAAGCCTGAGTTTTTAGGTAACCGTTTTGGGCGCGTTCGTCGCCTGTTTGGGGTTTGGTTTTTCACATGCTCTGGCCGTCGGGATTGACGCGATATGCGCGTCGCTGAATCCGCGCCTTGGTGGCAAGCTTGTCGGTATAGCTTTCACAGACTGTGCAAGTATGGAAATGCACATCGGTATTCCACCCGTCTTGTACATGCAAACAGGGACTGGTGGGAAGTGGAGGAAATGTGATTGATTTGTCCAGCGCCGACATTGCGTCACCCAGATCGTCGGCCACCTGCTCGCTCGGAAGAGGCTCTGCAGAAATTGACTCATTTGTAGAAAGAAACCGCTTGGACACTGCACTGCCCGAAGAAACGGTTTAAAGAGGTGACCTAGCGTATAATTTATCTTGGTACTCACATTGAGAATAACATCAGTAACA
>CALGTJ010000150.1 GCA_937901435.1 uncultured Rhodobacter sp.
TATGAATCTTCGACTTACTGAATTCGGTTTGGTCTAACGTTCAACCGAGGTTCGGTATACGTTCGGACGCCTTCAAATCGAATATCAGCATCAAAAAAAAGACCTTACGATTCTTCCGCTTTTCAGAGTCCAGCCGGTCTCTCCCCCATCCTCATAATCGATTGGTCGTAGGTTCAAGTCCTACTGGGCCCACCATTTTATTTAATTTTATGGGTTTTTTATAGAACAGAGCATCCGACTCTGAAGACTGGCCCTTAGCCTGGAGTCGGATGGTCATTCCATTGAGCGCTGAATACTCTTGGAATCCTGCGCATACCTGCTCAACTTTTGCATCATCGAGTGCATCCGCATGCGGGAGCGCGAACTTGCCTGCAACGTTGTCAAAATACTGGCCTGAGGCCGCGGCGAACTCGTCGTCCAGGCAGGCGCTGGCCAACCGCGTCGCCCTATGGCCTTCGGCATCCATCAACGCTACCAAGCAAGCCGTTTACGCTTCCATTGATCTGCCCATTGAGGATGCGCTGCGCGAAAAAGCCTACTGCTTGCACCAAGCAACAAGCCAGACACCCGCGCTAAAACGCTTTGCCTGGGCCGACGAGCAAGGCGCTCAGTTTGACATGGACAACCAGCGCACCTGGCCGATCATGCTGGTCAGCGTGCAAGACGTTAACTAGTCTCGCTCTGATCAGGTGGGGGGGCTGGGCCCCCTACTCGGTCAAGCCAAACAACTGGGTATTCCCGCCCCGGGCAACGACGTTCTCGGTGCGGGTCCGCTCAGTCGCAAAGCGTACTAGATAGTTTGGACCGCCCGCTTTGGGCCCGGTGCCAGACAAGCCGTGACCACCGAAAGGATTCACCCCCGGCACCGCCCCCACAATATTACGATTAATATAGGTGTTGCCAACGCTCGTGGCATGAAAAACTTCGCGAGCGAAAGCATCGATACGGCTGTGAACGCCGAGGGTAAGCCCGTAGCCGGTTGCATTAATATCCTCGTAGATGCGCGGAATGTCGGAGACCTTATAGCGAATCACGTGCAGGATGGGGCCGAACACTTCACGCTCCAGCTGAGAGAGTTTCTCGATCTCATAGACTTGCGGTGCGAAGAAGTTGCCTTCGCGATGCACATCCCCCAGCTCGCAGGCCGCCAGCAATTTTGCCTCGCGCCGCATACGCTGCGCATGGCGCTCAAGCATCTGCCGGGCATCAAGATCAATGATCGGGCCGATGTCGGTACTCAGTGCAGCGGGATCACCCAATTTCAATTCCGCCATAGCGCCACGCAACATGGTGATAATGTTGTCAGCCACATCCTCCTGCAAATACAGCACTCGCAGCGCGCTGCAGCGCTGGCCTGCGCTCTGGAAAGCAGAGTCAATCACATCGTCGACAACCTGCTCCGGCAACGCAGTGGAATCCACCAGCATGACATTGAGGCCACCGGTCTCAGCGATCAATGGCAGAATTGCGCCATCCCTTGCCGCCATCTGGCGATTGATCAACCTGGCTGTTTCAGTTGAGCCCGTAAAAGCCACGCCCGCCAGGCGTGGGTCTGCAATTGCCGCGCCTCCCACGGTAGCGCCATCGCCGGGCAACAGATGCAATACGTCTGCAGGTACTCCGGCCTGATGCAGTATCTGCACAGCGCGCATAGCAATTAATGGCGTTTGCTCCGCAGGTTTTGCCACTACCGAGTTTCCCGCCATCAACGCCGCAACGACCTGGCCGGTAAAAATAGCCAGCGGAAAGTTCCAGGGGCTGACGCAAAAAAAGACACCGCGGCCATGCAGGCTCAGCTGATTGTCTTCGCCTGTAGGTCCGGGCAGTGAATTTTGGCCGCGCAGGCTATGCCGGCCCTGCCGCGCGTAGTAGCGACAGAAGTCCACCGCCTCGCGTACTTCCGACAGCGCGTCATCAATCGTCCGCCCCGCCTCCGCGACGATCAAGCCCATCAGCGACTCGCACTGTTGCTCGAGAAGTTCTGCGGCACGTTCCAGACAAGCGGCCCGCGCATCCACCCCCAAGGTGTCCCATGCTTGCTGAGCGACCTGGGCGCGGCCCATGGCATCACTTACTTGCGCCGGACTGGCATCAATGACTTTACCCACCTTCATGGTAGGTGCAGTGGGGGACATCACCGCCACGGCATCGCCTGCCTGGCGTTCACCGCCAATCACAGGCCCCGCAACCGCTGTGACATCCAGGTTTGAAGCCATGCTTGCCAGCAGCGGTATTACGGACACCGAATCGGCCAGGTCAATGCCGCGCGAATTTCTCCAGGGTAGTTGCGCCTGTTGATAGATATCAGCGGGCAGCGGGATGCGACTGTGCCGGTAGGGTTGCGATGCCCGGGTGAGATCAACCTGATCGGTGATCAACTCAGTGGCAGGCACCTGTGCATCCAGAAAGCGGTTTACGAAGGAGCTATTGGCGCCGTTTTCCAATAGCCGTCGAACCAGATAGGGCAATAGGTCACGATGATTGCCCACCGGCGCATAAACGCGTATTGCGGTGTCGGGCATCGCGTCCTGTACCTGATCGAAGAGTAAATGCCCCATTCCGTGCAGCCGCTGAAATTCATAGCTGCCACTGTCAGAAGCCAACGCCTGCACCACGGCTACAGTGTGAGCGTTGTGAGTCGCGAACTGGGGAAAGATATCCTCTGGCGCGCTGAGTAACACCTGAGCACAAACCTGGTAGGAAAGGTCTGTGTGGCACTTGCGAGTAAACACCGGGTAGTCGTCAACCCCCATCTCCTGTGCTTGCTTTATCTCACCGTCCCAGTAGGCACCCTTCACCAGGCGCACCATCAACCTGCGCTGAGTATTCTCGGCCAGTGCAATCAGCCATTGCGCGACAGCAACGGCCCGTTTCTGATACGCCTGCAGCACAAAACCGAGGCCATCCCAGCCGGCGAGGTCCGGATCATGTGCCAACGCTGCAAACAGATCCAACGACAGGTCGAGGCGATCTGCCTCCTCTGCGTCGATGCTGAACCCGATGTTGCCGCGTTTTGCCATCACCGCCAGCGCTTTCACCCGGGGCAACAGTTCGTCCATCACCCGGCGCTTTTGTCGGTATTCGTAGCGCGGATGCAGTGCTGACAACTTCACCGAGATACCATCAGATTGGACAACACCCTCGCGGCTACCCAGGCGAGTAATACAACTGATGGCCTTCGCATAGGCTTCGTAGTAGCGCTGAGCATCTTGCTCAGTGCGGGCGCCCTCCCCCAACATATCAAAGGAGAAGCGTGTGCCCGGGCGATTGCCCGACACGCCTTTCTGTACACCCTCGTCGATGGTGCGGCCTAATACATACTGGCCGCCCATAATCTTCATGGCCTGCAATACGGCACGACGAACCACGGGTTCTCCCAAGCCACTGACCAATTTTCTCATCCATGAGGCTGTGTCGCCGGTGATGTCATCTTCCAGGTGAACGACGCGGCCTGTGAGCATCAGCCCCCACACCGAGGCATTGACGAAACGCGAGCCGGACTTGCCCTTGTGCGACGCCCAGTCGCCAGACCGAATTTTCTCGGCGATCAGTTTGTCCGCTGTCTCCTGATCCGGCACCCGCAGCAGCGACTCTGCCAGACACATCAAAGCGATGCCCTCTTTATTGGAAAGCCCAAATTCCTGCAGGAAAGCATCGAGTGTTCCGGCGCGGTCGCTCTGGCCCCGGCACTGCTCTACCAGGCCGATCGCATTGCTGCGAATCGTCTGGCGAGCCGGTTCCCCGAGGGCGCATATGTCCAGTAGGCGCGCGACCACCAGGTGCTCATCGGCACAATGAGCAGCACGGATTTCGTCGCGTCGTGTTTGCAGTTTGTAAGCCACACCCTTTCTCCTTAGTTATGGCCTGCATTTTCCAGATTAAGCGCGATATTTGGCGCTTTTATTCCATTTTAAACAGCGTAAAATTCTGCAAATGTTCAATATGCAGGATTTTTTGCTGCCATGAAAAAGTCACGTCAACTCGACCGTACGGATCGTCATATCCTCACCCTGCTACAAGGCGACGGCCGCATATCCAATGTAGACCTTGCCCGGGAAGTTGCCTTGAGCCCCACTCCCTGCCTGGAGCGGGTAAGGCGCCTGGAACGCGATGGCTATATCAAGGGCTACGTGGCCCTCGCGGATCCGGCAAAACTCAATGCCAGTACGCTCGCTTTTATTCAGGTCTCGCTCACCAACACCAGCACTGAAAAGCTGCGCGACTTCAACCAGCGCATGTTAGATCTGCCGCAGGTAGAGTCGTGCCACATGGTAGCGGGCGGCTTCGACTACTTGATCAAGATTCGTTGTGCCGATATGCAGGACTACCAGCGTTTCCTGGGAGAACAGCTGGCTGTCATTCCCCTCATCGGCCAGACCCATACCTACGTCGTGATAGAAGAAGTAAAGAACGAGACTGCCATTCCCGTCGATAAGACCTCTCAATAAAACAGTCAGGTGGGCTTGTTTTGTTTGCTGGTCGTAGGTTCAAGTCCTACTGG
>CALGTJ010000151.1 GCA_937901435.1 uncultured Rhodobacter sp.
TCAGTCGAAGTGCTTGTTGCGGGTCCAGTCGAAGGTTCCTTCATCGCGTTCCTGCACCGCCCGCTTCCAGCCGACTTGCTCCACGCGGGCTTTGAAGTTCATGCCTTCGGGTGAATGGCGGGATATGCCGTCGAACACGGTGGCAAGGCGCTGCGTTTGGTTGATCTTTTCCTCGACAGCGGAATTGATCACCATCTTCTGCATGGCCAGTTGATTGATGGGAACGGTGGCCATGCGCGTTGCCAGTGCCTCGACCTCATCATCCAGTTGGTCATCAGGCACGGATTTCAACACCAACCCCATCTCAGCGGCCTCAACCCCGCTGATCTTGTCACCTGTAAACATCATACGCTTGGCCTTTTCCGGACCCAGCCGGTGCACCCACATCGCCGTGGTCGGGCAACCCCAGACCCGGGTGGGCATGTAACCGATTTGCGCGGTCGCGCCCATGATGGTTAGGTCGGCACACAGTGCGATATCTGATCCCCCCGCGACGGCAAAGCCGTGCACCTTGCAGATCACCGGTTTCATTGCCCGGAAGAGCGACATGAAGGCCTGCGTGTTCGCCCACATGAACTGGAAGTCTTGCATCGGATCCCAAGGCATCTCCTGCACGACCTGATTGGGGCCATTGCCTTCGGCGTAATGGGCCAGATCGTAACCCGCAGAAAACGCCTTGCCGGCACCGGACAGCACCATCACATGCACGTCCCAATCAGCATCCGCCTGCGCCACTGCTGCTGCCAACTCGCGCGGCAAGTCATCGTCGATGGCGTTCATCACCTCTGGACGGTTTAGGGTGATCCGGCCGATGCGGCCGTCTTTTTCGTAAAGAACCTTTGCCATGCTCACCCCCAGTCACTTACGGCCTTGACCTCCAGGAACTCCTCCAGCCCCCAGACACCGCCTTCACGACCCGTGCCGGATTGCTTCATCCCACCAAAAGGTGTTCCGGGCGCACCGAATTTGCCGTTCATCTCGACCATACCCGAGCGCAGCCCGCGCGCCAAGCGGCGGGCACGAGATTTGTCGGCGGTCTGGACATAGTTGGTCAACCCATAAGGCGTGTCGTTGGCCAGGGCGATTGCCTCTTCTTCGCTATCGAAAGGCGTCATCGTCAGAACCGGGCCAAAGATTTCTTCCTTCCAGATCGTCATTTCCGGCGTGACATCGGCAAAGATCGTGGGGCGCACAAAGTGACCCCGGTTCAGCCCGTCAGGACGCTCCAACCCACCCGCGATCAACGTGGCGTGTTCGTCGATGCCGCGCTTGATCAGGTATTGGATCTTGTTGAACTGTGTTTCAGACACAACCGGGCCGATCTGGCGGCCTTCGATGTCCGCCGGTCCGACCTCTGTTTTCTCGGCGACGGCTCGGGCGGTTTCAATGGCCTGGTCGTAGATCGAGCGCTCCACCAGCATCCGCGTCGGCGCGTTGCAGGACTGGCCAGAGTTGTTGAAGCAATGACGCACGCCGCGCGTGACGGCCTTTTCATCTGCATCGGCGAAGATGATGTTGGCCCCCTTGCCCCCCAGTTCCAGGCTGACGCGTTTCACGGTATCTGCCGCGGCCTTGCTGATCGCGACACCAGCGCGGGTCGACCCGGTGAAGCTAACCATGTTCACGTCCGGGTGCGCGATGAGATGCGCGCCAACACCGGCACCATCGCCGTTCACAAGATTGAACACACCGGGCGGGAAACCGGCCGCGTCGATCATCTCTGCCAGCAACACGGCGCTAAGCGGTGCCTGTTCGGCCGGTTTCAGCACCATAGTGCACCCTGCCGCCAGCGCTGGCGCCACCTTCAGCATCACCTGGTTCATCGGCCAGTTCCAGGGCGTGATCAGGGCGCAGACACCAACCGGCTCGTATAGGATCATGTCGCACGGCGCGTGGTCTCCCAAGGGGCGCTCGAAGGCGAAACCCTTTGCCGTGCGGATGGTGTTTTTCAGATGCCCCGCCCCAGCACCGACCTGCGCCGTCCTTGCCAATGCGATAGGTGCACCCATCTCAAAGCTGATGGCCTGCGCCATGTCTTCGGCTTGGCCCTTGTAGACCTCCATCAACCGCTCCAGTGCGGCGATCCGGTCCAAAGGGTCTGTTGCCGCCCAAGCCGGGAAGGCTGCCTTGGCTGCGGCGACGGCCGCGTCGGCATCAGCGACGCCACCCAAAGTGATCGTGGCGATCTTCTCTTCTGTGGACGGGTTCTCAACCGCCATTTCGCGCCCGTCGATCGAGGCGACCCATTGGCCGTTGATATAGTGTTTGGATGCATCCTGCATGGCGGTTCCTGTCAGTCAGAGTTCAGCATATTCCCCGGAGACGAAACGATCGCGGAGAACGAATTTCTGGATTTTGCCCGAGCCGGTCAGGGGGAAGTCCTCGACCTGCACCCAAACATTCGGGGTTTTCTGTGGCGACATGTTTGCGCGGCAATGAGCGTGCAACGCGGCCTTGTCGAGCGGTCCCGTGC
>CALGTJ010000152.1 GCA_937901435.1 uncultured Rhodobacter sp.
GACCCACGAGAAGGGTGAGCGATCCAGCAGGGCGATTTCTGTCATCTCGAACGAAGTCAGAACCTGTGCTTCGCTGATGGCACGGGCAAATTCATGGCCACAAAAATCGCAGATCGAAGCGCCAAGGGGCAGTTCCGCCTCGCAGGAGGGACAGGTTTTCCAGGGCTGTGCGCCTGCGGGCGTTTCATCCTCGTCGATAGAAATCTCCTGTTCCAAGGATCCGTGGCGGAGTGCAGCACCGGCAAAATCCAGCACAATACAATCAGTCTTGATGATGCCGGGATAGCGTTCCGGATCGACCCGGCGGAGACCTCGGCCGACGGCCTGAATGAACGTCCCCTTGTGGAGCATTGGACGCAGGATGCCGATGCAGCCCACGGGCTGGCTGTCGAAACCTTCTGTCAGGACCATGCAGTTCGCGAGAACCTGAATGTCCCCGCGATCAAATTGCGCGATGAGATTGCTGCGCTCAGAACTGGCCATGTCACCAGAGATGACAGCAGCTGAAATGCCCTCTGCAATGAAGGCGTCGGCCACGGCTTCGGCATGTGCGACGGTGGCGCAGAAAAAGATCGTACGTCGGTCGGACGCTTTGTCTTTCCAATGCTCGACCACGGCTTCGTTCAGGACAGACCGGTTCAGGACCTTATCAGCCTGGCGCATGTCGTAGTCACCTGCCGTGCTGGCGAGCCCCGCCAGTTCATCATCGACGCCAAGGTCGATGGTAAACGTGCGTGGCGGAACAAGCAGGCCGCGCGCGATCAGCGTACCGATCCGCAGATGATAGCCGACATTACTGAAGGTGCGGCGCAGACTGCGCCCGTCACCACGCCCGGGCGTGGCGGAAAGACCCAAGAGCTTTGCCCGCGGGTTCAAGGCGCGAACATGGTCGATGACAGATTGATAACTGGCCGCGGCCGCGCGGTGGCATTCATCGATGATGAGATGCGAGACGGCCGGCATGACCTCACGCCGGTTGGCCCGCGCCAGGGTCTGCACGCTCCCAAAAACAATCTGTCCGCCCCAGTCATCCCGCTCGGCTTTGACGACAGAGGATGGCAGACCCGAGATGCGGGAAATCGCTGCGCGGTTTTGTTCGATGAGTTCATCGGTATGTTGAAGTATGAGAACCTTCGCGTCGCGCTGACGCTCCGCTTCCTCGCTGACAAAGAAGCCTGCGATGGCCGTCTTTCCTGCGCCGGTCGGAAGCACCAACATCGTGTTGCCATGCGCGGCGGTGCGGTCATGGGCGGCGTCAACCGCCGCCCTTTGATAATCACGAGGGATCATGCGTGCCTCCCTCAGCGTGCCCAGAAGGGTGCGCCGCCGTCAGAGGCGGTATCAGACCCCGCATAGGGGTCCTGAACCACGCCACCGCTATAGCCCTGTGGCGCAGCCGAGGGCGAATGGATCGGTGCCGGCCGACCACCCATGATCTCGGCATATTGACGATGCTCTGGCCCTACAGCGGCCTTGATGACATTGCGCCCAGGCTCATCAGGCTCATCGCGGTTTTTGTCGATGCCGATTTTGGCCACAAAATCGAGGCTATTGAGATCGCCAAGGCTGCGGATGAGGCGCGCAGTGCGTGCGGCCTCTGACTGGTCATTGGCCTTGATGCCGCGCGCTGATTCCAGAATGCCCCGAATAAGGGCGCGCCCACGGTTGGCGTATTTGTCGACGCCACTGGCGTCCACGCCTTTGCCGCGGAAACCGATGCGGGTGTAAATGCGGCGGCGGGCGAATGGCCCCTCCATCACAATGGCCTCAGTGTTGAGATATTGCGCGGCACTGGCCTGGCTTTGGGTCAACCAGCCTTCAGGACCCGCGCCACCGGGGCGGATGATCATGGTGACTTTGACCAGCGTGTTGGCTGGGATGAGGTCAAAAGCGGCATCTTGGGCGTCAGCGCCATTGAAATCCATATCGCTTGCCATGGCTTATGCTCCTTGCGTCTGTGTCTGGGTGGGAATGGCGTCGGCCTCGGACGGCATGTCGAAGGTCAAGGCGTGGGCAGTTGTGGTGGGCTGACCGGTTCGGATCTTCGTCATCAGACGGCCGAGATGGGGCTTCTCAAACGTGTCCAAGCGCCCACTGCGATCCTTCGCCGGATAGCCATATTTGTTGATCGTCGTGCAGACGAAGGCGCGATGCGCCTTGCCTTCTGTGGGCTGGATTTCGGCGAGGGTGATGACCTCATCGACGATGCCCGGCAGTTCGAGGCTTGTTTTAGTGCCCTCGACTTGCAGCGCAAAATAGGGCTTGCCGAAGTCATCGACCTTCTTGTCAAGAAGTCCCACGAGCCAGATG
>CALGTJ010000153.1 GCA_937901435.1 uncultured Rhodobacter sp.
AGTCATAGACACAGCTTTCTAGCAGCGCCTGACCGATGCCCTGAACCAGACCACCATGCACCTGACCCTCGACGATCATCGGGTTGATAACGTTGCCGAAATCGTCCGTCGCGGTAAACGCCTCGATGGTGACATGGCCCGTATCCGGATCCACCTCGACCTCGCAGATATATGCGCCGGACGGATAGGTGAAGTTGGACGGATCATAAAACGCCGTCTCTTCCAGACCGGGCTCCAACTCGTCCAGAGGATAGTTATGCGGAACATAGGCCGCCAGTGTCACATCGCCCCAGGCGCAAGATTTATCGGTGCCTGCAACAGTGAACTGACCGTCTTTCAGTTCGATGTCATCGGCAGACGCCTCTAGCAGGTGGGCCGCGATCTTTTTCGCCTTGGCGATGATCTTTTCCGTCGCGCGCACCATGGCAGAGCCACCCACCGCGATGGAACGGGACCCATATGTGCCCATGCCCATCGGTGTGTTGGCGGTGTCGCCATGCACGATCTCGATCATCGATTCATCAATGCCGATCATGTCCGCAACCACCTGTGGAAAGGCGGTTTCGTGACCCTGACCGTGGCTGTGCGATCCGGTCATCACGACCAGCCCGCCCGTGGCATTGACCCGCACCGTGGCGCTTTCGAACAGACCGGCACGTGCGCCGAGTTGACCGACCAACGCCGACGGGGCGATCCCGCAAGCCTCGATATAACAGTTCATGCCAAGCCCGCGCCATTTGCCTTTGGCCGCACTTGCCGCACGACGGGCCTCGAACCCGGCCACATCGGCCAGTTCCAACGCCTTGTCGAGCGTGGCATGGTAGTCGCCGGTGTCATATTCCACCGCCACAGGCGTGGCATAGGGGAATTCGGTGATGAAGTTCTTGCGACGGATCTCTATGGGATCGATCCCCATTTCGCGCGCGGCTTTGTCGATGACACGTTCCAGCTGATAGGTCGCCTCGGGGCGGCCCGCGCCGCGATAGGCATCAACCGGGACGGTATTGGTAAAGACCGCCTTGACGTTCACATAGATCAGCGGGGTCTTGTAGTTGCCCGCCATCAACGTGCCGTGCAGCCAAGTGGGAACCGAGGGCGCGAAGGTGGACAGATACGCGCCCATGTTGGCGTAAGTGTCCGTGCGCAGGGCCAGGAAATGCCCCTCTGCGTCCAGCGCCAGTTCGATCTTGGTCACGTGATCGCGCCCATGGGCGTCGGACATGAACGCCTCGGACCGGGTCGAGGTCCACTTTACCGGGCGATTGATCGCCTTGGCCGCAAAGGTACAGAACGCCTCTTCGGCGTAGTGAAAGATCTTGGTGCCGAAACCGCCACCCACATCGGGGGCCACAACACGCAGCTTGTGCTCTGGAATGCCCAGCACGAAGGCGCCCATCAACAGGCGGATCACATGCGGGTTCTGGCTGGTGGTGTAAAGCGTGCTGTCGCCGGTGCCGCGCGCAAAGTCGCCAATGGCCACACGAGGCTCCATCGGGTTGGCGATCAGTCGGTTGTTCACCAATTCCAGCGTGGTGACATGGGCCGCAGTTTCAAAGGCCGCAAAGGTCGCGTCCTTATTTTCCTCGACAAAGCCCCAGTCATAACACAGGTTGCTGTCCAGATCGTCGTGGACCTTGACCGCCCCCTCTTTGACCGCGTCCTTCATATTGATGACAGCGGGCAGTTCCTCGATATCCAGAACAATCGCATCCGCCGCATCACGCGCCTGATCAAGGCTGTCTGCCACAATCGCGCAGATCGGATCGCCCACGTGACGCACCTTGCCGCTGGCAAGGATCGGGTGGGCCGGTTCCTGCATCGGCGCGCCGTGCTTGTCGGTCACCTGCCACCCACAAGGCATCCCGCCGACGCCTTCGAAATCGGCGCTGGTAAAGATGCGCACAACGCCGGGCATGGCCGCCGCCGCCGCTGTGTCGATCCCGTTGATGCGCCCATGCGCCATATCCGAGCGCAGGAAATGCACATAGGCCTGTCCGCGCAGGTTGATGTCGTCGGTGTAATTGCCGGCGCCGGTCAAAAACCGGACGTCCTCGCGCCGCTTGGTGCTGGCGCCGATGCCACTGTCTTTAGGCATTTTAGTCCTCCCAAATGCGGGGAGAGGGTGCCATGCACGACCCATCCCCTGATGTGCTGCGCCAAGACCGGATCGCTAGAAATCCGCTGTCGTCCTCATCTTGGCAAAAATACTCAAATTCCGACCTCCCTGCCGGAACCAGACCTTTGTTTATTCTGCTGCGCCCTATTCTGCGGCTACGGCCGCAACCTCTTGACCACTTGCGGCCATGATCGCCTTGACGATGTTGTGATAGCCTGTGCAGCGGCAAATATTGCCCTCAAGGTAATGGCGCACCTCGGCCTCTGTCGGCTTGGGGTTCTCTTTCAGCAGCGCCGCCGCTGACATCACCATGCCGGGCGTGCAAAACCCGCACTGAAGACCGTGATAATCCTGAAACGCCTGCTGGATCACGCCAAGCGAGCCGTCTGCGTTGGCCATGCCCTCGATCGTGGTCACTTCTGCACCCTCGGCCTCAGAGGCGAACATCGTACAGCTTTTCACCGCCTCACCGTTCACAT
The DNA here is from genome assembly GCA_937901435.1 of uncultured Rhodobacter sp. The sequence continues at coordinate 2,596 of CALGTJ010000153.1, forward strand.
GCACAACGCAAGCCCCGCATTGGCTTGTGTCACAGCCAATATGAGTCCCCGTCATCTGCATATCGTCGCGCAGAAAAGACGCCAGCAATGTGCGCCCCTCTACTTCTCCGGAAACGGTCTTGCCATTCACCGTCATCGTCACTTTTGACATTCTCTTCTCCCTGTCTTGTCTCTTGTTTTGCGTTCAGGCGGATTAATTGCCAACCAATTTCCCCAGCCAACCCTTTTTCTTTTCCGGTTCTGCATTGGCCTCGACATCCCCATCCACAGGCTCTTTCGGACCCTCAACCGCGTCCTGAAACGATTGAAAAAACTGGTCGGCCATCTTTTTGGCAAAGCCATCGATGACTCGGCTGCCCAATTGGGCCAGCTTGCCGCCCACCTTGGCATCCACATCGTAGCTAAGAAGCGTGCCCGTTTCGATTGGTTTCAGATGCACCACGGCCCCGCCCTTGGCAAAGCCTGCGACGCCGCCCTTGCCCTCGCCAGACAGTGTCAGGGCCTCAAACTCTATTATATCGGACAGCGTCACAGCCCCTTTGAATGTCGCCTTGACCGGGCCAACCTTTTGCACAACGGTCGCCTCGAACCCCTCTTCGGGAGAGCCTGACATCTCTTGGCAGCCGGGAACGCAGGCTTGCAGCACGTCCTTGTTCAACAAAGCGGCCCAGACGACCGACGGCGGCGCCGCGATTTCGCGTTCGGCTGACATTTGCATGGATGAGACGCTCCTTGGGTGACGTAAATTCTTGATTTGATGTTAGTCTAACACCAAATCCACCGACGTCCAGAAACAGACGACCGACTGGATCAGGTTAAACTGATCACGGACGCGAACTCAACGATTCAATTTCACCTTGATCCGATCCATAGGGATGCAGCC
>CALGTJ010000154.1 GCA_937901435.1 uncultured Rhodobacter sp.
CCTCATTGATTCAGAGATCAACAAACCGCGCAAGAGGGGGTGAGTAATTACGATCAGTTTGAACACGTCATCATTGATGCAGTCCATCAATGTCACAAACGTCAATAGCACTGATTATAATATCCTCCTTAACAACGACCTTAGGGATTTTGCCTGCTACGCGGCGGGCACACGCATTCGGACACAAAAAGGCGATGTGCCGGTTGATGACTTGTGCGTTGGGGACTTTGTCTTGACACAGGACCACGGGTTTCAACCGATCTGCTGGATCAAGGGCGAGATGGTCCGGAGAACCGCAAAAATGACCCCGGTTCGCATCATGGCTGGCGCGCTGGGGTCGGGGTTGCCCGCGGCGGATTTGCTGGTCTCTCAACACCACAGGATACTGGTGCGTTCCGGGATATTAGGGCAGCTGGTCGGTGAGGCAGAGGTTTATGTGGCCGCGAAAAAGCTGGTCGACCTGCCGGGAATCGCGTTTGACAGCGGATCTGGACCCGTCACCTATTTCCATTTGATGTGCGAACGGCATGAAATCATCTTTGCCGAGGGCGCGCCAAGCGAGACACTCTTTCCCGGCAAACAGGCGCTACTTATGATTGGCGCGGATGCCGCTATGGAATTGTTGTCCATTTTTCCCAGCCTTGCGCAAAAAGAGGACAGCGTGGCTTTGGCGCGAAAAGAATTACGGGGTGGTGATCTGCGAAAACTGATTACGCGCCACGTGAAAAACCCGAATGCCCTGTTACCCGCCGATTATGTGGCCCCGCAATGATATAGGGTCCGGCGTAGGATTTAAGCGGCATGTAAAAACAACAAACCCCCGTGCCTAGGCGACGGGGGTCATCGTTTGGAGCTTGCGCCCCCAGTGTTCAGGGCTGATTTACATCATCCCGTCGCGCTGTGCTTTTTTCCGAGCGAGCTTGCGCGCACGGCGAATAGCCTCGGCTTTTTCGCGTGCTTTTTTCTCAGACGGCTTCTCGAAATGTTGCTTGAGCTTCATTTCACGAAACACACCTTCGCGTTGCAGCTTTTTCTTCAGGGCACGAAGCGCCTGATCGACGTTGTTGTCGCGGACACTGACCTGCATGTGGTTGTCACCACCTTTCTAGGTTAGAGTTTGCATAAAGTGCAGGAGCGCGCCGTATAGCAAAGGCATCCGGCGTTGTCTACTGTGGTGATTGGGTGAATTGGAGGTATCGGATGGACCAAGGTGTGAACGCAGCCCGTGAGGCTTTGCTGGATGCGATGGTGATGCATGTGCCCTTTGACGGCTGGTCCGAGGCGTCGTTAAAAGCGGCGGCGCGCGATCTGGATATGTCACGGGACGAGGTCAGTGCGATCTGTCCGCGCGGGGCGATTGATCTGGCAGCGGCCTATCATAAACGTGGCGACGCTGCGCTAGAGATGGTTCTGGCGCAGGCGGATCTGGGCGCGATGCGTGTCCGCGAGAGGGTCGCTTTTGCCGTGCGGTCCCGGCTGGAGGCAAGCGATGACAAGGAAACTGTGCGCCGTGGGACGGCCCTGTTCGCCCTGCCCCAGCACGCCGCCGAGGGGGCCAAGCTGATCTGGGGCACCGCAGATACGATCTGGGACGCGCTGGGCGATACGTCGGACGATTTCAACTGGTACTCGAAACGGGCGATCCTCAGCGGGGTCTATTCCTCGACCGTACTGTTCTGGCTGGGCGATGATTCGGTGCAGGATCAGGCCACATGGGCATTTCTGGATCGCCGGATCGAGGATGTGATGCGCTTTGAAAAGGTCAAAGGACAGGTTAACGACAATAAGCTGCTGAAGAGGCTGTTCGCGGGGCCGAATTGGCTGCTATCGCAGATCAAACCGCCAAACCGGCAGATGCGCACGGATTTACCCGGTCGCTGGGGTGGCACGAAATAACGCCGCTGTTGTGGTGCGACTGAAGGAGAAGACGATGGGTTTGCCAGATAAAATGACCGCCATAGAAATCACTGCCCCCGGTGGGCCAGAGGTTTTGCGCCCCTGCACACGCGATGTGCCGCAACCGGCGCATGGGCAGATCCTGATCAAGGTCGCCTATGCCGGGGTCAACCGTCCCGATGCCCTGCAACGCGCGGGCAGCTATGCCCCGCCCAAGGGCGCGTCCGATCTGCCGGGGCTGGAGTGTTCGGGAACGGTTGTCGCGATTGGCGCAGGTGTGGATGCGTGGTCGGTTGGCGACGCGGTTTGTGCGCTGCTGCCCGGTGGTGGCTATGCAGAATATGTGGTGACCCCTGCCGCCCACGCCTTGCCGGTGCCAGATGGTATGGGCATGAAAGAGGCCGCCTGTCTGCCAGAGACGTTTTTCACCGTCTGGACCAATGTGTTCATGCGCGGTGGCCTGCAAGCCGGAGAGCGGTTTTTGGTGCATGGTGGCTCGTCCGGGATCGGCACAACCGCGATCCAGCTTGCCAATGTCTTTGGCGCGCGGGTTTTTGCGACCGCTGGGTCTGACGATAAATGCAAGGCCTGCGCCGATCTGGGGGCAGAACACACGATCAACTACCGCGACGAAGATTTCGTCGAGGTGTTGCGCGCAGAGGGTGGCGCGGATCTGATCCTCGATATGGTTGGGGGCAGCTATTTACCGCGCAACGTCAAGGCTTTGGCCGATGACGGACGTCTGGTGCAGATCGCCTTTCTGACAGGGCCAAAGGTCGAGCTGAACTTTGCTCAGGTGATGATGCGCCGCCTGACGATCACCGGGTCCACCCTGCGCCCGCAAAGCGATCTGGCCAAGGCAAGGATTGCAGAGCAGCTGTTGGCAAATGTCTGGCCGCATCTGGTCAGCGGTCGCGTTGCGCCTGTGATGGACAGCGAGTTTGCCTTGTCCGATGCGGCGGGCGCCCATACCCGACTGGAAACCAACGCGCATATTGGCAAAATCGTCCTGAAGGCCTGACTTGGGCAAGACGCGCCCGCTTGACCCGGTTCTGCGCGCGCGTCTGCATCTGGCAGAGGGCGCGCGGGTCCGGTTGGGCGCGATCCGCACGGCTTTGGCGACGACGGACGGGATTAGTCGCCTTCTGACGGGCAAGCCGTTTTTTGCACTGCGCGAAGCCGAGGACCTGTTGCGCCAGACCGACGGCGTGAAGGGCGCAGAGCTTGTGCGCGAAATCCTGCGTTGGCAGGGCGGCACGCAAATCGAGGCGCAGGGGTTGGCGCATATTCCAGACAGCGGCGCGGTCGTCATCGCAGCGACGCATCCCACGGGAATGTTTGACTTTATCGCCCATGCAGGTGCGTTGCTGTCGCTCAGACCGGATTTGAAAGTGGTAGCCAATCAAGAGGTGGAGCTTTTTCTGGGGCCGGACATTCTGGTGCCTGTCCGCATTGACAAGGCAAATCGCGCGATCTCGGCCAAAGAGGTCCACAAGGGGATGCAGCGGCATCTGGGGCAGGGGGGCGCGTTGTTGATCTTTGGCTCTGGACGGGTGCCGGATCGGCGGGGCGGCCTGCTGGTCGAGCCGGAATGGCGTCGCGGGGCCAGCCGGATATCCGCGGACTGTGATGCGCCGATTGTTCCGGCGGCGCTGGCGGCGCATAACTCTGACTATTATTACCGCCTGCGCCGGGTGGCACAGACCCTCAGGCGCGGCGACGAAAATTTTGGCGCGATGATCGGGTCATTGCGCTATATGGCAGAGTTTCTAGAGAAGCTTGGCGGGCGATATGAGGTGCACTATGGGACGAGGATGTGGCCCGGAACTTCGCCTGCTGTTCTGAAAGAGCGGGCCGAAGGTCTTGTCCCGGGCCTGTATCAAAGGCCGGACGTCATCCCGCCTGTTTGATGGGACCATTGGTGCCATGGCGGTGGCGGTGGCGGTGGCTGTGCGAAGACCGGGACGTGCACGCAACGGTCGCATCGGTTTACGACCGAATTATCGAAGAAAATACAACCTGGTGTCAGCGGACCGGATCAAAAAGCGCCTTGGTCATGGAACAATCGCGGATCGTGTCGCGGCCGCATTTACGGCGTTCCAGATCTTTGGTCAGGCAGATGCGTGCCTCTTGGATGCGGTTGTCCTTGCAGGTGATGGTGATCATGTCGGCACTGAGTTTCGAGTTGGATTGCAAGAACGCCTCTTCAATCAGCGAGGCGGGCAGGGTGACGGGTTTGGTCAGGTTGCGCGGTACCGGAGGCTTGCGGATCATCCCAAAGGCCTTGCGGGCCAGCGCGTAATAGTCGGCGGACGAAAGGCCGGAGCAGACACCATGTTTCTTCCACTGATGCCACGCCGATCCGGAACTGCCCATGATGTCGACCATGGCATTGGTGTCCGCCCGGCTTGGGTTGCGCTCGGAGGTGCGGCAATAGCTGGGCCAGCCGTTCTCATACTGCGGCCAAAGGCCATGCAGCACCCAGCCAAGGTCACGATCACATTGCGGATTGTCACGCGCCTCGCCCTCGAGTGCGCAGAACGTGGGCGACCAACTCAGCGACAGGACGTAATAGTCAAAGTCCCCGGCGGCCTCTCCGTCCGCGTGGGCGGGGGCAGCATAGAGGGTTGCGGCCAGAAGCAAGGCAATCAGTCGGCGCATTTCTTGTCTTCCCCTTGAGGTGATTCACGCGTATATGACCCGGAACTTCCCTGAAATCTAGGTAAGGGTCCAGCCGGACCAGCCGATTTCCCCGGCGAAGAAAGATATTGTTCAAGGAGACGCATCATGGCGAAACCGATTATGGCGAAGGCGACCGCCGTGTGGCTGGTCGACAATACCACGCTGACGTTCAGGCAGGTCGCAGATTTCTGCGAGATGCACGAGCTTGAGGTGCAGGGCATTGCCGACGGTGACGTCGCTGCGGGGGTCAAGGGATTTGATCCGGTTGCCAACAATCAGTTGACGCAAGAAGAGATCGACAAGGCCGAAAAAGACCCGATGCACCGACTGAAGCTGAAGTTTTACGCAGCCGCTGTGGGTGAGGAAATGCGGCGCGGCCCGCGTTACACGCCTCTGTCCAAGCGTCAGGACCGGCCCGCCTCGATCCTCTGGCTGGTGAAGTTTCATCCAGAGTTGTCCGATGGCCAGATCTCTAAACTGGTGGGCACCACCAAGCCAACGATCCAGGCGATCCGTGAACGCACCCATTGGAACATTTCCAACATCACGCCGATTGATCCGGTGGCTTTGGGGCTGTGCAAGCAATCCGAACTGGACACTGCCGTGCAGAAGGCCGCGAAAAAGAAAGAGGCCGAGGGTGGCGTGCTCAGCGACGACGAGCGGCGCAAGCTGGTCTCAACCGAGCAGAGCCTTGGGATGGACACGGATTCGCGTTTGCCGACGGCGATTTCCGGGCTGGAAACCTTTTCGCTCAGTGACAATGACGATGATGACGAGGATGACCGGGACGGACCGCTGCCAGATGCGGACAGCTTTTTCAACCTGCCCTCTGGCGAGCAGCCCGATGTGGACGACGACGACGACGACAAATAAAGCGGCGACGCCGTGTGAAATCAAAAAACCCCGGTCTGTTTGGCCGGGGTTTTTTCATGTCTAGTGATTGGGATATTTCGGACAGGGAATCAGATATGCGGGTGGCGGTGACAGGGCGCGGGATGATCGGGGCTGCGGCGGCGAAGTATCTGGCGCAGGCGGGGCATGAGGTGGTGCTTATCGGCCCTCAAGAGCCTGTTGAACGCGCCAGCCATGACGGTGTTTTCGGCAGCCATTACGACGAGGGGCGCATCACCCGTTCGTTGGACGCGGACCCGTTCTGGAGCGAGGTCAGCCGTGCCTCTATCGCGCGCTACCGCGAAATCGAGACGGCCAGTGGCATTGCGTTTTTTACCGAATGCGGGGCGATGATGGCCGGGCCGGCGCAGCATGCGGGGATCGCAGAGATCGAGGCGGTGCGCCAAGCGGCAGGGATCGTGGCCGAGACGTTTGACACAGCAGGTCTTCGGGCGCGGTTTCCCTATTTTCATTTTGATGACGGTCACATCGGGCTTTAAGAGGCCAAGGGGGCGGGCCACATCAGCCCCCGCAATCTGGTGCAGGCCCAATCCGTTTTGGCGCAGAAAGCAGGCGCGCAGATGATCGATGCCTATGCCACAGGGATCAGCGAAAGCGCGCGGGGCGTCGTGATTAAAACCACCGCAGGCCCCATTGAGGCCGAACATGTGGTGGTTGCGGCGGGTGGATTCACCAATATGGTCTTGCCAACCCCCACGCCTCTGGCGGTCTATGCGCGCACTGTTGCCTTTTTCGAGGTGGACGACGCAGAGGCGGCGCGTTTGGCCGGAATGCCCTCGCTGGTCTATACGGACAGCGACGGCCATCCGCCCTATCTGTTGCCGCCAATCCGCTATCCCAACGGCAAGACCTACCTCAAGATCGGCGGCGATCCCGTCGATTACCTGCTAGAGACCCTGGCAGAGTTGAGGGCGTGGTTCCAAGGCACAGGGCGCGCCGATGTGGGGCACTTCCTGCGCGCAAGGATAGAGCACAAGCTGCCGGGCCTTGCCATTCGTGCGATGCACACAGAGGCCTGCGTGACCAGTTTCTCTCCCGGTGATCACGCCGTGATCGAGCCACAAAGCGATCGGATCTGGCTGGCCTGTGCCGGCTGCGGGCGCGGCGCAAAATGTTCCGACGAGCTGGGCCGAAGGGCGGCTGCGCTGCTGATCGGGTGAAGGGATGACGAAAGCCTCATTTTGAGCTATTGTCGTTTTGTGTTAACAAGTCGGGCGATGTCTATGCGCTGGTTCATATTGGCTTTTGCAGGCGTCATGGCTGCCCACTCTGGCCCTGCGTCGGCTTTGAATGTCTGCGATGACCTCTGGTTCACCCGCAATCTGATCTTTGATCGGGCGGGCTTTTGTTTTGACTCTAACCTTGGGCAGGCTGTTTTTGACAACACGGATTGTATCGAGGGTGAGGTGGCGCTGTCTGCCAAGGCAGAGGTGCTGGTCAAGCTGACCCGTTCTTACGAGGACAGCTTGCAGTGTCGGGTGGATGATGCCCGCACCGCACTGGATGTGCCAGAAATCCCGACCCGGATGCTGTTGGTCGATCTGCCGATTGCAACGGTGTATGAAAGCGCCTGTGTCGGCTGGTTGGGCGACGCTCTGGAACTGCGCGCGGCGCGCAGTACAGAAGCAGAGGTGATCGGCGCGGCAGAATGCGGCGACGCGCTGGCGTTTCAGTTTCAGGACGAAGGCGCATGGTCGTTCGTCGAGGTTCTTGGGAAAGACGGCTTGCTGGGCATGGGTTGGGCCAGGGTGCAGATCGCCGAAGAAAACTGCGTGGCGATTGCGGGCTAGGCGTCAAAAGCTTTTGCGCGCCCTCAGGGCTGCTGTAATGGTCCCGTCGTCCAGATAATCCAACTCTCCGCCAATGGGCACGCCCTGTGCCAGCGATGTGACGGACACCCGCGATTCCAGCTGGTCGGCGATGTAATGGGCGGTGGTTTGCCCGTCGATGGTGGCGTTCAGGGCAAGGATGACTTCGGTCACGTTTTCGCTTTCGACCCGGTCCATAAGTTTGGGAATGCGCAGGTCATTTGGCCCGATTGAATCAAGCGCCGATAGCGTCCCGCCCAGCACATGATAGCGCCCCTTGAACACGCCGGATCGTTCCATTGCCCAAAGATCGGCCACATCCTCGACCACGCAAATCTCGCCATTGGCGCGCTTTTCACTGGCACAAAGCGGACAGAGATCCGCGGTAGAGATATTCCCGCAGTTCAGACATTCGCGTGCGGTGGCGGCCACCTCTTGCATGGCATTTGCAAGGGGCTGCATCAGAAACCCGCGCTTTTTGATCAGATGCAGCACGGCCCGACGCGCAGAGCGCGGCCCCAACCCGGGCAGGCGGGACATCAGATCGATCAGGGTTTCGATTTCTTTGGGGGCATCGCTCATGCACGGCAAGGTATAGGGTTTCGCGGCGCAGGTGAATCGGAATTCGCTTTTCATGGCGGATCGGACCGACAATAATCACGCGCTACAGACCGGAGGCATCATGCGGCTTGGCGAAGTTTCATTCTGGTACGACGCGCTGGGCGGTGTGCCCTCGCGCAGGCCCGCGCTGGCGGGGGACACGCGGGCGGATGTTTGCATCGTGGGGGCCGGGTATAGCGGCCTTTGGGCGGCCTATTACCTGAAACAGGCTGACCCCGGTCTTGATATCCTGATCGTTGAAAAAGAATTTGCCGGGTATGGCGCATCCGGGCGCAATGGGGGTTGGTTGGCGGGTAGTTTCGCATGGGATCGGGCAACCTATGCCAAGACCAGCAGCCGCGCTGCTGTGATCGCCATGGGCGCGGCATTTCGCCAGTCCGTACCAGAGGTGATTCGTGTGGCGGGGGCCGAAGGGATCGACGCCGATATCCAGCCCACGGACGAACTGATCATCGCGCGCAATCCCGGTCAGCTTTCGCGAATGCGCGCGGATCTGGCAGAGCGACGCCGTTGGGGCGAGGGCGCGGATCAGCTTTACGAGATTGACGCGACTGCCTTGCGCGAACGGGTGAACGTCCCTGTCGCCCTCGGCGCGCTGGTAGAGACAGGTGTCGCGCGGATCCAGCCTGCCAAACTGGTGCAAGGGCTGGTGCGTGTGGTCGAGGCCATGGGCGTCCGTATCGCCGAGGACACAGAGGTGACCCGGATCGCACCAAAGCGCGTCACCACAAATCATGGCGTCGTGACCGCCAATGTGATCCTGCGCGCCACCGAAGGCTATACCGCCAACCTGCGCCAGTCCCACCGCGACTGGCTGCCGTTGAATTCCGCGCAAATCGTGACAGAGCCTCTGCCGGATGATCTGTGGAGGCAGATTGGCTGGACCGGGTCAGAACTGATCGGGGATATGTCGCGGGTCTACTGCTACTGCCAACGCACGGCCGATGGGCGCATCGCGGTCGGCTCTCGGGGTGTGCCTTATCTTTGGGGGTCGCGCACGGACACCGACGGAAAACCGGACCGGATCACAGTCCAACGCCTGCAGCGCATCTTTCAGCGCTATTTTCCCGCTGCGGCCAGTGTTCCGATTGCCCATGCGTGGTGCGGCGTGCTGGGTGTGCCACGTGATTGGTGCGCAACAGTGGGTTATGATCGGGACACAGGCATCGGTTGGGCGGGGGGGTATGTGGGCGTTGGCGTGGCGACCTCTAATCTCGCCGGACGCACGCTTGCAGACCTTGTGACAAGACAGACCACGGAATTGACGGTGCTGCCATGGGTCAATCGTCGCGTCAGAAAATGGGAACCGGAACCGCTGCGCTGGATTGGCGTTCGCGCGGCCTATTGGGGCAAGCATCTGGCCGATTGGAAAGAGCAGCGTCGCGGAACCTAAGTTTGACACAAGATGCATAGCAGACCATGCCGCTTTCATCTTGGTTCAAATACTCCGGGGGGTTTGGGGGGCTGGCCCCCCATCCGTCGGATTTCAAGGGAAATTCGACCGATACAATCCCACTGATTTTTCAGAACGGCAGCTTCATATCCGCAGGCAGGCCAAGGCTCTCGGTGATCTTTTGCATCTCTTCGGCAGACCGCTCTGCGGCTTTGGCTTGCGCGTCTTTGATGGCGGCAAGGATCAGGTCTTCGGCGACCTCTTTTTCTTCGGCGTTGAAGATCGAGGGATCAATATCCAGCCCGGTCAGCACACCTTTGGCCGTCGCGGTGGCCTTGACCAGACCGGCCCCGGATTCACCAGTGACAGTGATCGTGGCAAGGCTTTCCTGCATGTCCGTCATCATGGACTGCATATCCTTGGCCTTCTTCATCATCCCGGCCATATCGCCAAGACCACCTAATCCTTTGAACATCTGCTGTCTCCTGAGGGTGAAGTTGCCCCATGTGATACGGGTTTGGCGGTTCGGGAACAAGTCGAGAAAAAGTTGACAAAAATACTCGGAATAAGATCTGGCTGTGGCACACGCTTATGAAAGGACGTTCAAGATGAAATACTCCACAGCAGGACGGATGGTTGGCATGGGGATGCTGGCCGGACTGGCCAGTCTAACCACTCCGGCCATTGCCGATGACATGTCGCCCGACGCATTGGTTCAGGCGCTAAAGGGCGGCGGGCACGTCATCTACATGCGCCATGCGCGCACAGAAACTGACTATGCCGATCAGATCAGCGCCAAAATGGGCAATTGCGCAACGCAGCGGGTTCTGAGTGCAGAGGGCTGGGCAGATGCGCGCGGGATCGGGGCGGCGGTCGCTGCACTTGGGATTCCGGTGGGCGACGTTCTGAGCAGCGAGTATTGCAGGGCCTGGCAAACAGCGGATCTTGCCTTTGGACATCACGTGGCCACCGACGCGCTGAACTTTGAACCGGCGGAAAACTACGATCCCGCGCAGATTTCAGCCATGAGTGCGCGGATCACACCTCTGCTCAGTGCAAAGCCAAAGGACGGCAATCTGGCGATCGTCGGCCATGATGATCCCTTTGAGGCAGCCACGGGCATTTATCCGGAACCTCAGGGGGTGGCCTATGTGATCCGCCCTGATGGTGCAGGCGGCTTTGCCGTTCTGGGGCATATTGATCCTGCCGACTGGTCAAAGCTTTGACAGAGCAAGCCAATCAAAACACACAGACGACTGGTCCCGAGGGGTCAGTCGTCCTCGAACGGATCCCATTCTTCGTCGACCTCTGGCAATGCCTCTGCCTGTGCCTCGGCGGTGATGTCCTCGAGGGTGCGGATTTCGGTGATCTTTGCATCGGGAAAGGCCTGAAACACGGCCTGCACAAGCGGGTGCTCTTTCGCCTTGTTTTCCAGAATGAGACGGTCGGAGTCGCGCACCTCGGCGATGGTGTCTGCCCCGCCGTCCGACACAATGATCACGGCCCAACGCGCCCCGGTCCACAGTTGCAGGCGCTGGGCCAGCCGCGCGGCAAGATCGCGCGGGGCGTCGGCGGTCGGTTGAAACTCGATCCGTCCGGGCTGGTATTTCGCAAGGCGCAGGGTGGTTTCCACCTCTACCAATAGTTTCACGTCCCGGTTGGAGCGGATCAACTCGATGACCTGATCAAAGCGAGCCAACCGCGCGAGGGCATCTTGTGGGGCCAGCGCCTGTGCAGTTTGCGCGCCACCGTTGGCCGCACCATAGCCGGAGGAGGCCACCACCGGCGCATGGCTGTGCTGTGCGCTTGTCCTGCCACCGCCGCCACCATTGCCACCGGGTTGCGGTGTCAGTGCGGGGGGTGGGGTGTTTTGCAGCTTGCGCAGCAGGTCTTCGGGCGCGGGCAGATCGGCCACATGGGTCAGGCGGATCACGGCCATTTCGGCAGCCATCATCGAATTGGGCGCACTTGCGACCTCGTCCAGCGCCTTGAGCAGCATCTGCCACATCCGCGTCAACACCCGCATCGGCAGAGCGGCGGCCATGTGTTGCCCCCGGCTGCGCTCGTCGGGGCTGACGGTGGGGTCTTCGGCGGCCTCGGGGGTGATCTTGATGACGCTGACCCAATGGGTGATCTCGGTCAGATCGCGCAGCACGGCCAGCGGGTCGGCCCCATCGGCATATTGCGCGCTGAGTTCGGTCAGCGCACTGGCGGCGTCCCCCTTCATGATCATGTCAAAGAGGTCCAGCACGCGGCCCCGGTCGGCCAGACCCAGCATAGCGCGGACCTGTTCGGCGTTGGTTTCGCCCGCGCCATGGCTGAGCGCCTGATCCAGCAGAGAGGTCGCGTCGCGCGCCGATCCTTCGGCTGCGCGGGTGATCAGCGCCAGCGCGTCATCGCTGATCTGCCCGCCTTCGCCCTCTGCGATCTTGCGCAGCAGGGCGATCTGCACCTCTGGTTCGATCCGGCGCAGGTCAAACCGCTGACAGCGTGACAGCACCGTCACCGGGACCTTGCGAATCTCGGTGGTGGCAAAGATGAATTTCACGTGTGCAGGCGGCTCTTCGAGCGTCTTGAGCAACGCGTTGAAGGCACTGGTCGAGAGCATATGCACCTCGTCGATGATGTAGATCTTGTAGCGCGCAGAGGCAGCGCGGTAGTGGACCGAGTCGATGATCTCGCGAATATCATTCACCGAGGTATTGGATGCCGCGTCCATTTCCTGCACATCCACATGTCGCCCCAGCGCGATGGACTTGCACGGCTCGCACTGCCCGCAAGGCTCGGTGGTCGGCCCGCCTGTGCCATCGGGGCCGATACAGTTCATGCCTTTGGCGATGATGCGCGCTGTGGTGGTTTTGCCGGTGCCGCGGATGCCCGTCAGAATGAACGCCTGCGCGATCCGATCCGCCTGAAACGCATTCTTGAGCGTGCGCACCATGGCATCCTGCCCGACCAGATCGGCAAAGGTCTCTGGGCGATATTTACGGGCAAGAACCTGATAGGCGGGGGTATCGGACATGGGGGCTTTCGTCAGACTTTCGGGCGGTTTGGCTGGGGGCCATGTTAAGTGGCGCGCGCTCTGGGGTAAAGCGGGATCGGCCTGCAGCGGCTGCGAAGGCTTGCGCGGCGCGGTGGGTTCGGGTTAACACTTGGGCATGCCAATCGAGGTGGCATCCGGGTCCGCGGACAGCTGTATCAGCACCTCTTGACCAACCGAAGCACTCACATTGGTTGATCTCATGCCCGAGCAGCGGACCACCGGGCGGTGATGAGGGAAACCCATGATACCATCCATTCCAGAATTGCGCCGGTCCGCGAAGGCGTTGAAAAAATCCTGTATCGCGGGCGAGGCAGCGGCCGTTGCCCGTGTGAAAGCCGTCTTGCCCGACGCACGAGAGGTGAAATACGCTGACGCGCTGCATGTGCTGGCGCGAGAGGCGGGTTTCCTGTCCTGGCCCAAGCTGAAACTAAGCGTCGAGACAGCGGCGCTGGATCGTTCACAAAAGCAGGAACTGCTAAAGATCGCACTGTTTCATGGGCAAAATGCGCGCGTGGCACATCTGTTGGACGAGACCCCCGATCTGGCGCGTGGCCTGCTGGGCTTAGAGATCGCGGTGTATGATCTGGCGGCGGTCAAGGCGGCGCTGGCCCGCGACCCAAAAGCCGCTGTAACGCCTCGTGGTCCGCGTCGTCCAATCCTGCATCTGGCCTTTTCGCGCTACATTCATCTGCGCCCTGATCTGGCTACTGATGTGTTGGAAATTGCGGAATTGCTGGTCGAGCATGGCGCGGATGTGAATGACGTCTATCTGCAAGACGCCGATCCGAACATGCCGCTATCGGCGCTTTATGGTGCTCTGGGACATGCCAATAATATGGGGCTGGCGCGCTGGCTGCTGGATCATGGTGCCAATCCCAACGATGGCGAGTCGCTGTATCATTCGGTGGAACTTGGCCATCACGAGGGCCTGTCGATGCTGCTGGACCATGGCGCGACGCCTGCGGGCACCAACGCGCTGCCGCGTGCGCTTGATTTCAACGACCACAAAGCGGTTGAAATGTTGCTGGTCGCCGGGGCTGATCCGAATGAGGGCATTGGCCCGCATCCGTCCGGCGAGCCGTCCTTTGTGATCCCCTGCCTGCATCAAGCGGCCCGACGGATGTGTGACGCCGCGATGATCCGGCTTTTGCTGAAGGCGGGTGCGGACCCGTCCCACCGAAATCAGGGCGTCACCCCCTATGCCATGGCGCGGGGCTATGGCAATGCCGATGCGGCGCGGCTGATCGAACAGGCACAAGGTGATACGATGCTGAGCAACGGCGAAGCCCTGCTGGCCGCTGCCGCTGACGGTGACGTGCCGGCGGGGCGGTTCGTCGATCCGCTAAAGCTGCCGGAGGAGTTTCGCAATCTGATCCGCAATCTGGTGCATCTGCCAACCGCTTTACCCCATATTGCCCGGCTGGTGGCGATCGGTCTGGAATATGACCGCCCCGATGCGATCGGACTGCCCCCGGTACACGTCGCCGGATGGGAGGGCTTGCCCGAAACGCTGGCCTATGTCCTAGCGCTGAAACCTGATCTGGGCCATGTAAATGGCTATGGTGGCACGCTGCTGAGCACAATCATCCACGGATCTGAAAATTGTCCAACCCGGTCGACGCGCGATCACATCGGGTGTGCGCGTTTGGTGCTGGAAGAAGGCGTATCTTTGCCGAGTGATGCGATCCGCCTTGCAGGAGAGCCCAACATGGCGGCATTTTTGTCCGAATGGGGCGGGCGCTATCCCGGGCAGGTTGTCGACTGTAAGGTCGCGGCCCGTCCTGAATAATATGGGCAGCCGGTAAATGACGGCAACGTGTGACGCCTGCAATCAGACGATGGTGGGCCAAGAGGGGGTAAAATGTACAAGAAACCCGGAGAGCGGCTGACACAGGTTTTGCTGATCTGGTGGTTGATTGCGTTTGTGGGGGCGTTTGTCGGTTATCAGCTGACAGCGGCGACCGAGATGGGGCTAAGTGCGGGTTTAAGCAAGATCACGGCCTTTCTAGGGTGGCAGGCGGCAGCGGCCGTTCTGGCGCTGCGTTGCGCCTTTTCGTCCCGTCGTCTGCCTCTGGATATGGGTCTGCGACGGCTGGCTCTGGTGCCGCTGACGGTATTGGCGCTGATGCTGTTGGCCTTCCTTGCGCTGGTGCTATGGGCCAATCTGCGCAGTGATGAGCCTGTGGCTTTTCCCACGATGGAGCCTGTGATCTTGGCCCCCGAAAGCGGTTCTTGAGGGGGATCTTTGCGGGCGTTCAAAATGGATAATCCGGGGCGCGAGGCCCCGGAGTCTTTTTTGAGTATTTTTGCCAAGATGAAACAGCGTGGTCCGATCTTGCATCGGCTGAATTTGTATAGGCCGGGTTCGGGTTACGGCGTTGTGCTGCCTTTGAATTTCTTGACGCTTTTGATCATCTTGCCAAGGGCCTTGTCGCGCGCGCGCGATTGAGCGAGGGAGGCGCTGTTATGGGCATCCTCAAGGCGTAGTTTTTGCCAGCGCGCAAGGCGGTCGGGGTCAAGCGCGCCTTGCTCGATGGCGCGGCGCACGGCGCATCCGGGTTCGCGGTCGTGATTGCAATCGTTGAATTTGCACGTGGCCGCCAGCGTGGTGATCTCATCGAACAGCAGGTCAATGCCGTCCGAGACATCTGTCACCGGCAAGGCGCGCATGCCGGGTGTGTCGATCAGCCAGCCACCATTGATCATCCGCCGCAGACTGCGGTTGGTGGTGGTGTGGCGGCCTTTGGCGTCGTCGTCACGGATGGCGGCCGTCGCGGCATTATTTGCGGTCAACCCGTTGGACAGAGTGGATTTTCCCGTCCCCGAAGAGCCAAGCAGCGCGCCGGTCTGGCCCGGTTTGCACCACGCGGCGACCTTGGCCAGATCATCCGGGTCATGGGCGTCAATCGCCAGCACGATCAGGTTATGACTAAGCGCCTCTGCCTGATGCACATAGTCGGTCGGATCGGTGGCCAGGTCGGATTTGGTCAGCAGGATTACCGGGAAACAGCCCGCTTCATGGGCCATGGCCAGATAGCGTTCCAGACGCGCGGGGTTGAAATCGGCGTTGCAGGACGAGGTGATGAACAGCACATCGACATTGGCCGCGATCAACTGGGTGCGGGTTTCGTAATGGGTTGCCATGCGGCTGAGCAGGGTCAGACGCTCTAGCCGCTCCTGCACGATGTTTTGAGCGTCGGCCAGCACCCAATCGCCCGTGGCGAAATCGCCTGTGGGCGTATCGGGCGGGGTGATCAGCGTTTGAATGCCATCGACGCCAAGCGCGGTCAGGCTGGCGCGGTGTACTTCGGTGATGCGCAGAGGGGTGAGGGTTTCGGTGTCAGTGGAAATCTGGCGGGCGAAATGGGAGGACCATCCAAGGTCCTTAAGGGTCAGTGTCATTGATCTGCCTGAGAGAAAAGAAAACACGGACACGCGCAGCCGGACGGGCGGCGTGGAGTGGTCAGGCAGGTCTGGAGCGTAAACGCTGTCAGAATGACCCTGCCTGGAGGGTTTCAGTTACAATCATAACGTCCTCCTTTGGGCGCTGTGCAAATCAAAAAGCTTTTGCCGCCATACTATGCGCTTGCAGAGGGGGCTTTGGCAAGATGGGGCGTTCAAACGTCAAAAGCCGCCCCCGAGGGAGCGGCTTTCGTAAGGTGAGAGGCTGAACAACGACCCAAGCGGGTCTCGTTACGGCTGCTTCCTTCCGGATCTGACCGGGTTGGCGAGGCGCTCGCCCGCGCCAACCTCTCGATACCTCAGATAGGGGATTCGTCTTGCGCCTTCAAGCCATCAAAGAAATTTATCCTTCTGGCCGAAAGGTCGCCTTTGGCTAGAAACCAAACCAGACGAGCGCACAGGTGCGATCGACCCGTGAAGTCATCAAAGACAGACTGGCAAACAGAAGCTAGTTATCCCATTCCACCACATGGCCCGTGATATTGTCGCCGATGTCTGACCGGGACAACACTCCGGTGCGAAACAAATTGGCCATTGACCCTTTGTCGAGCGAGGCTCTGGCGGTTGAAATCGCCCCCCCGCCAAAAAACCGCAGATCGCCCACCAGCAGATCAGTCAGATAGGCGCGCTCGCCCGCCAAACCCGTTTTAACAAGGTATCCTCCGCATTGGCTGGCGCTGAACTGGGCCGCTCTTGCGGCCTTGGTAGAGCGGACAGCTACATAAAAATGACCGTTCCAGCGCCCATAAATCGTGGAATCAAATCCAAGGCAGGACACGCGTTCGATGATGTCCGCGTCTTCGCCAAGCAATTCAAGGGCTGGAATAGACGCCACTCGGGCCCGTTCAGAGCTTTTGAATTCTAACGGGATCAAGAGCGTCCAACGGATGCCAAAGGCTGACAGCATGGCCGCGTTCACGTATCCTGTTTCCTCAAAACCATTTTTTGCATTCCACTGCGCGATTGCGGATCTTGTACGCCCCCCAAAGGCCCCATCTGCGGGACCGGGATCAAACCCGGCCCTGTCCAGCCCAAGTTGGACGGCTTTGCGTTGGTTCGTGCTGAGATCCAGCAACTCCTCAAAGATCTTCCCGCGCTTGATATCGCGCCCCCAGATTTCTTCGATCTCGTTGGCGGCTGTGACCATCGCGGGGCTGTCCAGCCCCTCTGTTCCGTTGTTGGTGACGAACAATTGCCAGGCCCGCCGTGTCCCATGTGTGGATGCCCGCTTTGATGCAAGATATATTTTCGACGGTTTGAAC
>CALGTJ010000155.1 GCA_937901435.1 uncultured Rhodobacter sp.
GGCGGTGAATGTTCCGAATTGTTGAGGGCCTTCAGTTTCGCCGCGCAAGCGCGTCGACCGATTGGGGGCTCTGCCCGTCGTCCATTGCTCGCTCGGACCAATGGCGCAACCAAGGACGACCCCCGAGGTATTTGGAACGAGATGAAGATGAGGGTATGAGAGCTTGAGCCTTTCGGTGGATCGGCCCCTGCTGGGTGTAGGCTTGATGATTGGCTTTACGATTGTAGCGCCGGGCATGGATGCTTTGGCCAAGCTCTCGGCGGCGACGATTCCGGTGGGTCAGATCCTGGCGTTTCGCTTTGGGGTGCAGATGGGGTTGCTGGTGCCTTTGGCGCTGGTGCTCGGGGTCTGGGTGCGCCAGTCTTGGCGAGAGATCGGCACGCATTTTCTGCGCGCGGGATTGATCCTGCTGGCGACGGGGGCGTTTTTTTCGGCGCTGCGGGTGATGCCCATTGCGGATGCCATTGCGATCTTCTTTGTCGAGCCCTTCATTCTGACGTTGTTCGGCGCGGTTTTCCTTGGGGAAAGCATCGGCTGGCGGCGGCTGGCGGCCTGTGGCATTGGGTTTTGCGGCGCATTGGTCGTCATCCGGCCGAGTTTCAGCGCCTTTGGTCTGGTGGCGCTTTTGCCTTTGCTGACCGCGGTGAGTTTTGCGCTTTATATGATCCTGACACGGCGAGTTGCCCGACGGATGCATCCCGTGGCCTTGCAGGGCTGGACCGCTTTGGCGGCTTTCGCGATCATTCTGCCGGTACTGCTGATCTTTGACGGGCGCGACGTGGCGGTCTTTGATCCGGTGATGCCGCAGGGCGTGGTTTGGCTGTTTTTGTTGGGGGTCGGCCTGACGGCCTGCGCATCTCATCTGATGATCAGCGGGGCGTTGCGCTATGCGCCAGCGGCCACCATAGCGCCCTTGCAATATCTTGAAATCGTGACCGCCACGATCCTTGGCTATCTGATTTTTGCGGATCTGCCCGATGCGCAGACCCTGCTGGGGATTGCGATCATCATGGCCTCTGGGATCTTTGTGATCCTGCGAGAGCGACGCGATCAGAAGGTGGCACCGGTCCCGTAGTGTTTCCATGACGTTTCGCCATTGTCCTGAACACAGAGGGATACTAGCGTGATCCGATGATGGCAGATCGCCCCCTCCTTGGTGTCTTTTTGATGCTTGGCTTTTGCGTGCTGGCCCCGATGGGGGACAGCATTGCCAAACTGCTTGGCGATGTGATCCCTTTGGGGCAGTTGATCATGGTGCGATTTGGGGTGCAGGTGGTTTTGCTGTTGCCGCTGGTCCTTCTTAGCCGACGCGCGCTGCATTTGACGCCCCGGCTGCTGTGGCTGACCCTGTTGCGCACTTTGCTGCATATCACCGGGATCGGCGCGATGTTCCTGTCGTTGCGGTTTCTGCCGCTGGCCGATGCGATCGCGATTGCCTTTGTGATGCCTTTCATCATGCTTCTGCTGGGCAAATATGTGCTGGACGAAGAGGTTGGACCCCGCCGCCTGATCGCCTGTGCGGTTGGTTTTGTCGGCACAATGCTGGTGGTGCAGCCCAGTTTTGCCGCAGTCGGCCCCCCTGCCCTGTTGCCACTGTTGGTGGCGGTGGTGTTTTCGCTGTTCATGCTGGTAACGCGGCATGTGGCCAAAGAGATCGACCCGCTCACCCTGCAAACGGTCAGCGGCGGCATGGCGGTCGTGATCCTGACCCCGGTGATCTTTTTGGGCACACAGCTGGAATGGTCGGAACTGACCCTTGTCTCGCCGGACCTGCGCACATGGGTGATGTTGGGCGCATTGGGAACGCTGGGGACCTTGGCGCATCTGTTGATGACGTGGAGCCTGCGCTTTGCCCCCTCGGCCACGCTGGCCCCGATGCAATATCTGGAAATCCCCATTGCGACGATCATCGGGTGGATCGTGTTTCGCGATTTCCCCAATGGTCTGGCCCTGATCGGGATTTCGATCACAATGGCCGCTGGTCTATACGTGATTTACCGCGAACAGGTCACAAGCCGCCAAGCAGCGCGTCTATAGCTGCCGTCAGCTGTGTGCGCGGCAGGATCACCAAGAGACAAGGCGCGCTTGGTGCAAGTGTCACAAGATCAGCCGCGGCCTCGTTCGAGGTGCCAACCCGCCCCCATGGCGCAAAGACCAAGCCCTCTGTCGACCAACGCAGACCCGTGCTGGCGCAGGTGACCTCATTCATCGGAAAGAGAGACACGCGGGTGCCAAGGGGCAAGATCAGGGACAACGCATGTGGCGCGACAAAGCAGATATCTTCGTCACCCACCACGATCACCGGGCGTTCGCCATATCGCACCAGACTGGCATAGACCGCCAACTCGTGATCCAGCCGCTGCCCGGTAAAGCCCACGGCCAGAACCAAAGGCGCCGCAATCCGTGACAGGGCTTTTTCGAAATCAGTGCTATCCTGCTCTGAAATACGGTACAATCGCTCTGCGGGGATCGCTGCTTGGGTCTGGTCATCCAGCGAATCGAGGTCGCCGATGACCGCCTGCGGCATCAGGCCCCGCTTGATTGCCGTGCTCGCGCCACCATCTGCCGCCACAAGGACGGGTGCGAGGCGCAGTGATTCTTGTAAAACCACGTCGGAAACGGAAGAGGCCCCCAGAAGGGTCACTTTATCTAAAGTTTGAACAATATGAGAGACCATAGCGCCATTAATGGTATATTTGGAAACAAGCCACAATCTGACCAAGAAAAAATACCTCGATTAACCTAGTTCTGTTCCGAATTCAGAACCTCTTCATGGTAAACGGATAGGGCTGGATCGGGGGAGAAAGCGACAGTAACGATGGTGAATGCGAGTAAAATCCTGACGGTCTCTTATGGGACCTTCTCTTGTACGCTTGAAGGATTCGACGATCCCTTCTCGACGATGCGTTCCATCGCAGAGTATTTTCGCGATCTCGCTGCCGATGATCGCTATTTTGGCGCAGAGCCGCCCACACCGGATGCAGAAATGCTGCATCGTATCGCAGAACGAGAGATCCAGCGCCGCGTGGAATCCAGGGTCAGCGATAACGGTCACGGTGTTGTTTTGCGCCAAATGGGGGACACCCGCCGTGCCGAGGCTGATGACGCGGGGGATGTTGCTGTCGCTCAATCCCCTGCGGCTGTTGCCGCGCCGGTCGCAAAGCCCCGTCCTCAGCGCACTGCCGCCGCTGAGGACACCCTTTCCCAGACGCCCGCGGGCCCGGCTTCGCTTGTCGCAGAGCGGTCGTCTGTCATCACGCCAGAAGACGATGACAGAGGTGGTCGCGGAATTTCGGACCAGTTGTTAAGGTGGATCGCATGATGAG
>CALGTJ010000156.1 GCA_937901435.1 uncultured Rhodobacter sp.
TACCGGCCTGTCACGCCGGGGGTCGCGGGTTCGAGCCCCGTCAACCGCGCCACTTCCCTCTTGAAGGGTAAGAAACAGACCACCTTCGGGTGGTCTTTTTCGTTTGTGGGGCGTGGGTTAGCAAGAGGGTCAATTCGTGCGTTCGATTTAGGATCGCGCGCCGCTCTTCCGCCCTGATGGGCGTCCTCGCGGCGGCGCGCGCGGGAAGATGTCAGGTTTGGTCAGGTCACCTCAGGTCAGGGCGGCAAGGATGCGCGCCCAGCTGCGGGTGCCTTTGTGAAAGCTTTCCACGTCGTATTTTTCGTTGGGCGAATGCAGTTGGTCATCGTCTTTGCCAAAGCCAATCAGCATGGAATCCATCCCAAGAATGTCCTTGAAGAACCCGGCGATCGGGATCGATCCACCCCCACCGATATAGGCCGCGGGGCGGGGCCATTCGTCGCTAAGGGCGTTGCGGGCTTTTTCGAAAGCGGCGTTTGAGATGTCCATTTGCGAGGCGGCAGAGGCCTTTTCGGTGCGGTACTCGACGGTAAAGCCGGGTGGCAGGGCCTCGGCGAGGGTACTGCGAAAGGTCTTGCGGATCGCGTCCGGATCTTGCGTGCCCACAAGGCGAAAGCTGAGCTTGGCGCTGGCTTTGCTGGGCAGCACGGTCTTGAAGCCCGCGCCGGTATAGCCGCCCCAGATGCCGTTCACTTCGCAAGTTGGGCGCGCCCAGATCTGTTCCAGCGGGGTGTGGTCCTGTTCGCCTGCCGGTTCGACCAGCCCCACATCACCAAGGAATTTTGTGTGATCAAAGCCAAGCCCTTGCCATTGACTGCGTACCGCATCGGAAAGTTCGGGCACGTCGTCGTAAAAGCCGGGCAGGGTGATGGTTCCGGTGTCGTCATGCAAGCCGGCGAGGATCTTGGTCAAAACCCGGATCGGGTTCATTGCGATGCCGCCATAATAGCCCGAGTGCAGGTCCTTGTTCGGCCCGGTGATGGTGAAATCCTCGCTAAGGATGCCGCGTAACTGAGTTGTGATCGCGGGGACTGTGCTGTCAAACATGGCGGTGTCGCAGATCAGGGCGACATCTGCCGTTAGCTCTGCCGCATTTTCGCGCATGAAGGGCACCAGTGAGGGAGAGCCGCTTTCCTCTTCGCCCTCAAAAAAGAAGGTGATCTTGCAGGGCAGGCTGCCGTTGACCGCTTTCCACGCGCGACAGGCCTCGATGAAGGTCATCAACTGGCCCTTGTCGTCAGCGGTGCCGCGCCCGCGGATCACCTTGCCTTTTGGGGTGTTCTGGACTTCGGGGTCAAAGGGGTCTCGGTCCCAAAGGTCTATTGGATCAACGGGTTGCACGTCGTAGTGACCGTAGAACAGCAGGTGCGGTGCGTCATTTTTGACGGACCCGTCGATGTGCCCAACCACCATCGGATGGCCGGGTGTCGCACGTTTGGAAACGGAGACTCCCAGAGAGGTCAGATCCGCGACCAGCCAATCAGCGGCGCGGTCGCAGTCGTTTTTATATGCGGGATCTGTCGAGATCGAGGGGATGCGCAGAAGGTCCATCAGGCGGTCCATCACCTCTGGCATGTCGGTGTCGATCCGGGCAAGGACGGCATTAAGGCTCATCGGGTGGTCCCTTTGGTGGTTTTGCGGTCCGCGCAGCGTATCAGGCGGGCCGGGCATGTCCAGATGCAGGTGGCGAAGCGCGCCATAAGGCGTTAATCAGAGCGAAACCAAAAGGCGGGTATAAGAAGGAGCGGCGGATGCGGCGATTGGTGATCTCGGGCATATTGATGCTGATGGGTGGCGGAGTGGCATTGGCAGAGCCGGTGGATGGCACAACTGCGCGCAAGATGCTGTTCTCGCCGAAGGGGGTCGATCTGAGGGTGATCGAGGATAGCGGCCTGTCCAAAGCGCAAGTGACCATTTTGCAGGCGTTGCTGAAAGGCATGAGTGCCAATGGTCTGGCGAATTACTATGGCGCTGTGGCCGTATCGCCTGCGTTCTTTGACCAGATGGCCAAGGATCCGGGCCAGGCGGCCTTGTCTGGGTTATTGCAGGTGACCGAGCGGCTGCATACGCCTGCGGCGGCGGCCACGCTTGCCATGACAGCCTGCCAGAAAGCCCGAAAACGGGGTGACGCGGCTTGTGTTTTGGCCGGACGGATCATGCCACGGAAATGGACGCCGCAGCCGGTGTCATTGGCCGTCGGTGCAACGGCGGCGTTCCGCGACTATCTGAAAGGTAAAGGGCCCAAGGCGATTGCTGTGTCCGCCGGGTCGGGGTCTTACGCGATCGTCAAAGGAGAGGGGGCGTCAGAAAAGGCAATGATGACCTGCAACGCCAGCGCGGCAAAGTCCGGCAAGCCCGATTGTTCTGTGGTCATTGCTGATTGATCGGGCAGATGGCGGCAAAATGTATCACTTTTTGAATATGTCTTGGAAAACGGTATTCTGAGGGATACCTAGGGCTGGTTAACTATTCCCAGGAGGCCGATGTGGATTATACCCAGCATCTGGACATGGCGCTTCAGCGTCTGCATGACGAAGGTCGCTATCGCACCTTTATCGACATTGAGCGCAGCCGCGGGAATTTTCCGCACGCCAACTGGCGTAAGCCCGATGGCAGCGAAGCGCCCGTAACCGTGTGGTGTGGCAATGATTATCTGGGCATGGGGCAGCATCCAGAGGTGCTGGCCGCGATGCACGAGGCGCTGGATGCGACCGGGGCGGGCTCTGGTGGGACGCGCAATATTTCGGGCACGACGGTTTATCACAAACGCCTCGAATCAGAGATCGCGGACCTGCACCAGAAAGAGGCGGCGCTGCTGTTTACGAGTGCCTATATCGCGAATGATTCAACTTTAAGCACATTGCCCAAGTTGTTTCCGGGCCTCATTATTTACTCTGACGCGCTGAACCACGCCTCGATGATCGAAGGCATTCGGCGCAATGGCGGGGCCAAGCGGATCTTTAAGCACAACGATTTGGCGGACCTGCGCGCCAAGCTTGAGGCCGATGATCCGGCCGCGCCAAAACTGATTGCGTTCGAGTCGATTTATTCGATGGATGGCGACTTTGGACCGCTCAAAGCGTACTGCGATCTGGCCGAAGAATTCGGCGCACTGACCTATATCGACGAGGTTCACGCGGTGGGCATGTACGGCGCGCGCGGGGCCGGAGTGGCAGAGCGCGACGGGCTGATGGACCGCATCGACATCATCAATGGAACGCTGGCCAAAGCCTATGGCGTGATGGGTGGCTATATCGCTGCTAGCGAAAAAATGTGTGACGCCATAAGGTCTTATGCGCCGGGCTTTATCTTTACGACCTCTCTGCCACCGGCGATTGCAGCAGGGGCGGCGGCCTCTGTCCGGCTGCTGAAATCCGACACGGAGCGGCGCGAGGCACATCAGGCGCAGGCCCGCGTTCTCAAGCTGCGACTCAAGGGTCTGGGCCTGCCGATCATCGATCATGGCAGCCATATCGTGCCGGTCATCGTGGGCGACCCGGTACACACAAAAAAGCTGAGCGATATGTTGCTGGACGAGCATGGCATCTATGTGCAGCCGATCAATTATCCGACAGTTCCACGCGGCACCGAACGCCTGCGCTTTACCCCGTCGCCTGTGCATGGCCCGCAAGAAATGGACAAACTGGTTCAGGCTTTGGACGCGCTTTGGTCTCACTGCGCACTAAATCGCCAAGAATTAACTGGCTGATATTTCTGCAGGTGCATCCCATTTCAAGCTGTGCTAACCTTCTGTTAACAAAGGGCGTGAACACACAGAAAAGTGAGTCGCGCACTGGTGGGGCAGAGCAAGCGAAAGAGGCAGGGCTATGATCGGGCGACGCACCGTAGCACCTCCGGCAGACAGTGGATCGGAAAACCCGAGGGGGTTTGACGATTTCGACTTACGTCTTGGGGACATCATGCGAGGCGAACGCGCCACGCTGGGAAAATCCCTGCTTGATGTACAGCGCGAGCTCAAGATCAAGGCCACCTATATTTCGGCAATCGAAAACTCTGATCCTTCGGCGTTTGAAACGCCCGGTTTCGTGGCCGGTTACGTGCGCTCATATGCGCGCTACCTGAACCTGGACCCGGAATGGGCCTACAAGACCTTCTGTGAAGAGGGCAATTTTGTTGTCGCTCACGGCATGTCGGCAGAGGCCTCTGGTACCAAATCGCCCAAGTTCGCTGCGGGTAAAACCGCAGGCATCCGCCGCGATCCGTTCGAGCAGCCCAACACGCCGTTCGTGCCGCGCGTCGAAAGCCTGTTTTCCAAGATTGAACCCGGCGCGCTGGGGTCGATGGTGGTTCTGGTCGCGCTGATCGGCTGCATCGGCTACGGCGGCTGGGCTGTGTTGCAAGAGGTGCAGCGCGTCCAATTCACTCCCGTTGACCAGACCCCCGGCGTCACCGCTCAGGTCGACCCGCTCGCCCCCGGCGACACCTTTATCGCGGGCGTGACCAACGACACATTGCTGCAACCTTCGGCCCCCGAACAACTTGATCGCCTCTATCGTCCGCAGGCGCTGGCGGTGCCGGTGCTGACCGCACGCGATGGTCCGATATCGACGCTTGACCCCTCGACAGTGGCCACGGTCATACAGGCGGACGCCCCGCTGACGGCACGTGAGTTGACACAGACCGCCACGCTGGATCTGCCGGTTGCGCCGGAACTGCTTGAGGTTCGCGTTGTGGCGGATGGTGCGCCAGACGTGGCCATGTTCGCCGTGCGTCCTGCATGGGTCCGTGTCAGTGCTGCCGATGGGACTGTGATCTTCGAAAAGATCCTCGATGCAGGCGAGCGCTACGTTCTGCCCAAGACCGAAGTGCCCCCGGTCCTGCGTGCGGGCAACCCAAGCTCTTTGTATTTCAGCGTCGCAGGGGACACTTATGGCCCGGCCAGCACCGGCCCCTCTGCGATCAGCAATGTGGCGCTGAGCGCGGATGCGTTGAAAGAGAAATACACCGTGGCCGATCTGAGCACGAACCGCGCCCTTGCCAAGGTCGTCGCGGACCTCGGCCCGCTTAAACTGTCAGAATAATCTGACAGTTCTGGGCCGCTTGGCGTTGCCATAGCCCGCCTTGCGCCCTATCCTTTGTTCAACATCTTCTTGCAAAAGGGCAGGGCATCATGTCGCTGAACCATATACGTCCGTGGCGCAATATCTACCGCCGCAAATCCCGCCAGATCATGGTCGGCTCTGTGCCGGTCGGGGGCGATGCGCCGATTGCGGTGCAGACGATGACCAATACCGACACCTCGGATGTGGCCGCCACCGTCGCGCAGGTGCTGGCCTGCGCCGAGGCGGGCGCAGACATCGTGCGCGTCTCGACGCCGGATGAATCCTCGACCCGTGCGCTGCGCGAGATTGTCCGGCAAAGCCCGGTCCCGATCGTTGCGGACATCCATTTCCACTACAAACGCGCCATCGAGGCGGCAGAGGCGGGCGCGGCCTGTCTGCGGATCAATCCCGGCAACATCGGCGATGAAAAGCGGGTCAAAGAGGTCATCAAGGCGGCCAAGGACCACGGCTGTTCGATCCGTATCGGGGTGAACGCCGGTAGCCTCGAAAAGCATCTGCTCGACAAATATGCCGAGCCTTGCCCCGACGCGATGGTCGAAAGCGGGATGGATCACATCAAGATCCTGCAAGACAACGACTTTCACGAATTCAAGATCAGCGTGAAGGCCTCTGACGTCTTTCTCGCTGCCGCTGCTTATCAGGGCATCGCGGATGCCACCGATGCGCCGATCCATCTCGGCATCACCGAGGCGGGTACGCTGAACGCGGGCACGGTCAAAAGCGCCATCGGCCTTGGCAACCTGCTGTGGATGGGGATTGGCGACACGGTCCGCGTCTCGCTGAGTGCTGATCCTGTCGAAGAGGTGCGCGTGGGCTATGAGATCCTGAAATCGCTGGGGTTGCGCCATCGCGGCGTGAACATCATCTCTTGCCCCTCCTGCGCGCGTCAGGGCTTTGACGTGATCAAGACCGTTGAAGTGCTAGAAGAACGCCTTGCCCATATCAAGACGCCGATGTCGCTCTCGATTATCGGCTGTGTGGTCAATGGCCCCGGCGAGGCGCTCATGACCGACATCGGCTTTACCGGCGGCGGGGCTGGGTCTGGTATGGTCTATCTGGCCGGCAAGCAAAGCCATAAGCTGTCCAACGATGACATGGTCGACCACATCGTTCAGCAGGTCGAAGCGCGCGCCGCTGCCATCGAGGCAGAGGAACAGGCCGAACCCGCCCAAGCTATCGTCGCAGAATAAACCAGCTCCAAACGAAAAAGCGCGCCTGCCCATCAGCAAACGCGCTTTTTCAGCTTCATCTGGCCCAAAATACCTCGGGGGTTTGGGGGCAGAGCCCCCATCTGGCCTCAGGTCTTAACCGCGGACCTCTGCGACGATCCCCATCATCCCGTCCAAAGGCACATAGCCGCGCACCATCTGGCTTTCGAACACAAAGCTCGGCGTGCCGTTGATGTTCATCCGCTGTGCAAGCGCGCGGTTTTCATCGATGACCTGCTTTGTCTCGGGGCTGTTCATGGCCGCGAAAACGCCGGGCGTATCATACCCCTTGGCTTCGGACAGGGCCGACAGGGCCGCTTCGGTGAACTCGCCCCGGAAGGTCATTAGATCGTTGTGGATCTCGTCATAGGCCTCGTCGCCCTCGACCGCCAGCACCGCAATCGCAAAGCGCGCCGCAAGCACGGATTGCTCGCCAAGGATCGGCAGTTCTTTGACGATATAGCGGATATTGCCGTCAGAGGCGAGCAGCTCTGTCACCTCGGGGTGGGCCTTTTTGCAGTACCCACAGCGATAGTCGAGGAATTCCACGATGGTGATGTCACCCTCTGGATTGCCGCCAACCCAGGAATAGCCGTCGTTAAAGATCGCCTCGGCATTGGTGGCCAGCAATTCTTCGTCGCCAGCCGCCGCCTCTGCGGCCTGACGCTCTTCGAGCACGCCGATGGCCTCCATCAGCACTTCGGGGTTGTCCAGCAGATAGGCGCGGACCTCGGCACGAAAGGCATCGCGTTCTGCGTCGCTCATTCCGTTCATTTCAAACGCGGCCAGAGGCGTGGCCATAACAGCGGCCAGACCTGTGACCAAGGCAGTCGCCGTAAGCAGTTTTTTCATCATTACGCCATTTTCCCTATCCTGCGGATTTCGCCGCGTTTAACACATCCTGCGCCCGGTTCCAGCCCGGAGAGCCGCGCGGCAGCAATCCGACCGCGCGTTTCGCATGAACTCCTGCATCTTTCAGTCGCCCGATCAACGCATATCTTTCCGCCGTGACCAGCGAAGCCATCCCGTTATTGCCGTTTTTCGCATAGGCCAGCGCCAGATCGCGCATCATGCGCGGATCTGTCCCATCCCGCGCACGGGCCGTTTCCAGCGCCCGCAGCGCCTTGGCATAGCCGTCGCGTGTGTTCAGCGCCAACAAAGATCGCCCGTAACCCGCCAGCACCAGAGGGTTGCGCGGGGCCAGAGAGACAGCTTTGCCATAGGCATTCACCGCCGCGCCATAGCTGCGCGATTCCAACAGGATCTGCCCGCGCAATTCATGCACATAGGGATCGTTGGGGCGCATCGCCGCCAGCTTGTTGATCTGTTCCAGCGCCTGTTTCGGGCGTGGACTGCGGTGATAGGCGATGGCGCGGCGCATGGTGGCGATGTCAGAGACATCCTTTTTGTCGATCTTGCGCAGGGTAAAACCGGGGTTCTGGATAAAAGCGCCCAGCTTGCCCTTGGCGCGGGCGAACCAGTAATCTGCGGTCGAATTATCCGTCGCACGTCCCTTGTAGGCGGCAGCGTAGCCCTGCACCGCGCGGATGCGGTCGCGCGTTAGCGGGTGGGACAGCACATAAGGATCACGACGCCCGGCGGACAGGGCCTCTTGGCCGCGAAAATAATCCAGCACCCGTGACATGGCGAGCGGGTCGATGCCCTTGAGCGCCATGTAGCGCAGGGCGGATTGATCGGCGCTGGCCTCTTCGGCGCGGGTGTGGCCCAGAAACACCCTTTGCGACGATGAGGCAGTGCCCATGGCGATCCCGGCGGCGGCCTCTGCGTTTCCGGTGCCCGCCCCGACCGCCAGCGCCAGCAACAGACCAAAGCGCGCGGCCTTGCTGGCCACGCCCTTATTTGTCATGCGTCGGGTTATGTGGCCATTGGCGATATGGGCCAGCTCGTGGGCGATGACGGCCTGTAATTCGTCGGCTGTGGCCAGTTTCAGGATCAGGCCTGAATGGATCAGCACATGTTCGGTATCGACCACAAAGGCGTTCAGCTTGCTGTCTTGCACCACAAGGATCTGCAGGCTCGAAGGATTCAGTCCGGCCGCAGTGATCATCGGCAAGGCCAGTTGTTTCAGCGCATGTTCAATATCGGGATCCCGCAGGATGGTGATGGCGCGTGCGGGCAGGGCGGCGGCCACGGTCAGCACCACGCTCAACAAAGCCCCGATCAAAATCGCGCGCAACTGGTTCTGCCAAATCCCTGCCATTGACTGTCTGCCCCCCGAGGTGCGATTGCGTGTGGATACAGCATAAAGAGGGCAGGATGCGGAACTCAAGACGCAGCGCGGTCGATCCCTTCATTGTGATGGATGTGATGGAGGCCGCGCGCCGGGCAGAGGCGCAAGGCCGCCACATCATCCATATGGAAGTGGGCCAACCGGGCACCGCAGCACCTGCGGGCGCGCGGGTCAAAGTAGCCGAGGCGATTGGACAAGAGCCGCTGGGATATACGGTCGCCCTAGGCCTGCCGGCGCTGCGCGCGCGCATCGCGAGGCTCTATAAAGACTGGTATAACGTGGATCTGGACCCGGACCGGGTGGTGGTTACCTCTGGCTCGTCCGCCGGGTTTCTACTGGCGTTTTCGGCGCTGTTTGACAGTGGCGACCGGGTCGGCATCGGCGCGCCGGGCTATCCGTCTTACCGCCAGATCCTCAAGGCGCTGGGAATGACGCCGGTGATGATCGAGGCGGCGGCAGAAAACCGCCTGCAACTGCTGCCCTCGGATCTGGCCCCTGACCGGGTTGGTGATCTGGCAGGGCTGATGGTGGCCAGCCCCGCGAATCCCAGCGGTACGATGCTGGACCGCGCGGCGCTGGCGGCGCTGATCCACGCGGCACAGGCACAGAACACCGCGTTCATCTCGGACGAGATTTATCACGGCATCGAATACGAGCGCAAAGTGGTCAGAGCGCTGGAAATCAGCGATGAGGTCTATGTGATAAACTCGTTCTCCAAGTATTTCTCGATGACCGGCTGGCGCATCGGCTGGATGGTGGTGCCGCCTGATCAGGTGCGGGTGATCGAACGGCTGGCGCAGAACATGTTCATCTGCCCGCCCCATGTCAGTCAGGTGGCCGCCCTTGCGGCGATGGAATGCGGCGCAGAATTGCAAGAGAATCTGGCGGTCTATACCGAAAACCGCCGGATGATGATTGAGGGCCTGCCGCGGGCGGGGTTCACCAATTTTGCGCCACCGGATGGGGCCTTTTACGTCTATGCGGATGTGTCTGATCTGACAGATGACAGCCGCGCATTTGCGGCGGAAATTCTGGACAAGGCGGGCGTGGCTGTGACGCCGGGGCTGGATTTTGACGAGGCGCGCGGCGCACAGACCCTGCGGTTCTCCTATGCGCGCTCGACAGATGATATCCGCGAAGGCCTGCGCCGCCTGCGCGATTTTATGACTGATCGCCCAACAAACCGCCGGTGACCAAATGGAGCGCGACCTGCGGCCGCGCGCTTTATAGTGGATTGGCGCTTGTGGCTGTGGCGCCGCGATGAATTTACGATTCACTTGTGGCACGGTTTTGGGTATGGTCCGGCGAAAAAGAGCGGAGTTTCGATGAGCAGCCCGATTTCCAGCCCGATTTTCAGCGCGAGGTTCAAACTGGGCCGGTTCGCCCTTGCCCTCGGCCTGTGCCTGACCATGCCCGCACAGGCACAAGATCTGACCGCCCTCGCGCGGGTCGACGCGGCGGG
>CALGTJ010000157.1 GCA_937901435.1 uncultured Rhodobacter sp.
CGATGATTTCTATGCCGCCCTGCTTGCGACCCATGACGGTCTCACCCGCGCCGAAAGCGAAGCGCTGAACGCGCGTTTAATCCTGATTTTGGCCAATCACATCGGCGATCACGCGGTGTTGTCACAAGCCTTGCACGCCGCTTTGCCGCCTACAAAAAGGGCCCCGACATGAGCGATGTTGTCCTTTATGATTATTGGCGGTCCTCGGCCAGCTACCGGGTGCGGATCGCGCTCAATCTCGCCAAAATCCCCTATCGGGCGGTTTCGGTGGATCTTGTGGCCCAAGATCAAAAATCAACCCTCCATCTGGCACGCAATCCGCAAGGATTGGTGCCGGTGCTTGACATTGACGGCAACCGCTTCACCCAATCGCTGGCGATTTTAGACTATCTTGACGAGACCCGCACCTTGGGGCTGTTACCGCAAGACCCAGTTCAGCGTGCCAAAATTCGCGCGCTGGCGCAGACTTTGGCAATTGATGTGCACCCAGTGTGCAACCTGTCGGTGACGCAATTCGCAGTGCAAGAGGCCGGTCGCCAAGCGCTGCGAACGGACTGGATGCGGCGCTTTATCAGCCCCGGTCTGAGCGCATTCGAAACGCTTTTAGACGATTTTGACCAAACACCGTATTGCATCGGATCTGCGCCCACCCTCGCCGATATCTGCCTGATCCCCCAACTGTATAATGCCCGCAGATGGGACACTGATTATCAAAAATGTGCCAAAATCCGCAGTATTGAGACAGCCTGTGCCGCCCATCCTGCCTTTGCTGCGGCACATCCGGATCAAATCAAACCGGATTGACAGCCCTCAGATCCCACCGCAGACTTGGCAAGGGGCTAAGCAAGGCGCCCTTTATTATATCGAGCTGCAGTCGCGGGAGTCATGGATGCGCGTTAAACGCACTCCGGATACATCTTTCAAACACCTGACGGGCTGGCCGCATCAGCCTCGGTATCTTACCGATCTGCCAAGTGTGGACGGGCTGCGCGTGCATTATATCGATGCCGGTGAGACCGACAGTGAACGGGTATTTTTATGCCTGCACGGTCAACCCACATGGTCCTATCTATATCGTAAAATGATCCCCGTGTTCACCGCCTCGGGTGCCCGAGTGGTGGCCCCGGACCTGCTGGGATTTGGCCGATCGGACAAGCCCACCGATGCGGCAACCTATAGGTTTGGATTTCACCGTCAGATGCTGCTGGATTTGATCGACAGGCTGGATTTAGACAACATCACGCTGGTTGTGCAAGACTGGGGCGGGTTGCTGGGCCTAACCCTGCCGATGGCCCGACCGTCCCGTATCGCCCGACTTCTGGTGATGAACACAACCCTCGCGACAGGCGCATCCCCAAGTGAGGGCTTTGAAAACTGGCGCACCTATTGCCGAGCCAATCCCGATTTACAAATTGGACGGTTGATGCAGCGCTCTGTACCCGCATTGACCCAGGATGAAGCTGCCGCCTATGATGCGCCATTTCCCGATGCCAGCTATAAGACCGGCGTACGCCGCTTTCCCGAAATGGTGATGACAACACCCGACATGGAGGGCACTGACATCTCCAAGCAGGCCATTGAGTATCTCAGCACCGCATGGCAAGGTCAGAGCTTCATGGCAATCGGGATGCAAGATCCCGTGCTTGGACCAGAGGTTATGACAACACTACGGGCCTCAATTAGAGGCTGTCCACCTCCATTGGAAATTGCCAATGGCGGACATTTTTTACAAGAATGGGGCCAACCTGTCGCACGGGCTGCGCTGACCCGCTGGGGAGACTTAAAATGAGGGATATCGAATGAAGTTGTATTATTCTCGAAACAGTCGCGCCGTGCGCGTCGCGTGGTTGCTGGAAGAGATGGGTCTCGACTATGAGATCCACAAGTTCGAACTGGGCGACCGCGCCATGCGCGACCCCGAATATCTTGCGGTTCACCCGATGGGGCGCGTCCCGGCATTGGAAGACCGCGACATCACCCTGTTTGAAAGCGGCGCAATCCTGCAATACCTTTTGGCGCGCTATAGCAACGGCCATTTTGCACCCTCGATAAACAGCCGCGATTTTCCTGATTATCTGCAATGGTTTCACTATGCCGAAGGGATGATCATGCCCCCGATGAACACGCTGGTGGTCGAGACGATTTTGTTGCCACCCGAGCGACGCACAGAGATCAACGTCAAGCGGTCCACCAAGCTTTTGAACCAGATGCTGGCTGCAGTCGACCGGCATATGGCGGGGCGCGAATATCTCACCAGCCAGTTCACTGCCGCCGATATCATGACCGGACACGCGGTAATTATGGCCGGCGAACTTGGGGCAGATCTGTCCGATAAGCCCAATCTGCCGGGTTATATTGAGCGGTTGCGCAACCGTCCCGCATTGAAAGTGGCCTGGTTGCTATGACCGCTCCCGTTATTTTCGTCATTGGTTGTGGTGATTATATCGGCGCGGCAATAGCCCGTCGCTTTGCCGCCGGCGGCTTTACCGTCTGCATGGGCCGGCGCAATGGCGATAAACTGGCACCACTGCTGGCTGAGATCACCAACGCCGGCGGTCGCGCATACGGCTATACGCTGGACGCGCGCAATGAAGACAGCGTCAAAGACATCTTTGCCCGCATCGAAGCCGAGGTTGGGGCACTGGATCTGGTGATCTGCAACGTGGGTGGCAATGTAAAATTTGCCCTGCGTGACACCACCGCACGGGTGTTCCGCAAGGTTTGGGAAATGGCCTGTTTCGCGGGGTTTCTCGCCGGGCGAGAGGCTGCAAATTACATGGTGCCACGAGGACATGGCGCAATATTTTTGACCG
>CALGTJ010000158.1 GCA_937901435.1 uncultured Rhodobacter sp.
CCCGTTGGTTGCCCGCAACTGGGTCAAAATTCTGGCGCAGTATCGAGAGCCTAACACTGTGCGCAGTGTCTTCGAACTTCTGGTCACTTTAATTCCGTTTTTGTCACTTTGGAGCCTCGCCTGGTGGTTATTGACTGACTACCCTTGGATGGCTTTCGCAGTCGCGCTCTCCAACGGCCTTTTCCTTGTTAGAATTTTTATCGTTCAACACGATTGTAGTCATGGCGGATTTTTCAAAAATCGCAGAATCAGCGACTGGGTTGGACGTATTTTCGGGGTTTTAACATTGACCCCGTATGACGTGTGGCAACGAACACACATGATTCACCACGCATCGTCCGGAAATCTTGATCAGCGCGGCATCGGTGATGTCTACACGATGACGGTCGAAGAATATTATTCCAAACCGTTCTATGGCAAAGTTCTGTATCGCCTGGGCAGGCATCCCATTATCTTGTTCGGGCTCGGCCCGTTGTACCTGTTTGTCTTACAAAACCGCCTGCCCCTAGGCTTGATGAGCTCTGGTATGAAATACTGGGTCAGCGCGATGGGCACCAATGCGATGATTTTGGCGTCGTTGGGATTGATCTTTTTGTTCGGGGGGCTTGCCCCTATATTGTGGATATTCTTCCCAACCCTCTGTGTGGCTGCCACGCTGGGCGTTTGGCTCTTCTATGTCCAGCATCAGTTTGAGGATACCCATTGGGACACCCAAGAAGAGTGGCAGGTCCATGATGCGGCGCTGCACGGTAGCTCGCATTATGATTTGCCGGCCGTATTAATGTGGTTTACCGGCAATATTGGGATCCACCACGTACATCATCTGTATAGCCGTATTCCGTTTTACCGCCTGACAGAAGTGTTGCGCGACCACCCGGTTTTGGCGTCATCACAGCAGCGCTTGACGATTATGCAAAGCTTTCGTTCGGTCAAACTGCATCTTTGGGATTCAAACCGTCGCAAACTGGTATCCTTTGCCGAGGCACGACGGTCGCGGATGGCGGCTTAATCGCCGCGCACCGCATCAATCATCCGCTGAACATTGTCGGGATCAGCCTGCGGGGTGATTCCGTGTCCCAAGTTGAAAATATGCGGCCCGTTGCGGAATGCCGCGACGATACGCTTGGTGTCTTTGACCAGAGCCGGCCCCCCGCTGACCATATGCGATGATTTCAAGTTGCCCTGCACACATCCATCGGGCTGCAGATGTGCGGCGGCCCAGTGGGGATCAACCGAATTGTCCAAGGCCAGACAATCCGCTCCGGTAGCTTTGGCAAATCCCAGATATTTCTCTCCGGCCTCGCGGGGAAAGGCGATCACCGGAGTGTTGGGATGGCGGGCTTTCAGCGCAGTTACAATTCGGCGGGTAGGTGCCAAAGCGAACCTGTCAAAATCACGGCCTTTCAGAGACCCGGCCCAGCTGTCGAACAATTTTACCACTTCGGCGCCAGCGTCGATCTGTTTGCTGAGATAGTCAATCGTGGCCTCGGTCAACAGATCAATTAACCTTTCAAACACGTCTGGGTTTTCTGTCATCAAT
>CALGTJ010000159.1 GCA_937901435.1 uncultured Rhodobacter sp.
ATCAGGCCTTAGCGGACCTTTGGGTAAGGTGCAGCGAATGACTGCTAAGAGCCCACACCGGACCTGTTGATTTTGTGCTGCGTGCGCTCGCAGCGTGGAAATTGCTGCGGCAGAGTAAATTTCTACACGGCTGCGCGGCGAGAAAACCGGTCATTCATACGCATCACAGCAAAGTTGAGATCATCAAAGGCCTACGAGGCAAACCAATCACCAAGAGCAGCGGCGACTTGTCGAACCGGGTTTCCTTCCGGTTCATCGCAGCGAAATTCGCAATTCCAGTCCATCAAAATGGGTTTGGGTGCAAGCGCGATGGCCTTTATCCGGCCAGCCGCGACATGGGGTTCAACGGCCCATTGTGCGAGAATGCTGGTGCCTTGATTGGCGGCGACAAGCTCGATGATGGCTTCGGGCAGTTCGACCGAGGCAGTCCAAACGGGATAGCGTCGTTCCGGGCGAAAAAGGCGGGCGAATTCCTGATCAGGCTCAGGCGTCTTGGTGTAGGTGATGAATTTTTGCCCTTCAATATCTGTCGCGGAAACCGCGGTTGCGGCCGCCAATGGATGTTCCGGCGCGCAAATGAAAACCAGTGGATCTTGAAAAAGCGGCAGTCGCTCAGTCGCAGTGTGGGGCACACCACCGGTTGTGATGGCAAGATCAATGTGCCGGTCCAAAAGGGAGCCGACCATATCGCGGCGGTTTCCCGCCATAATCTGAATGTCGATGCTCGGATATTCAGATCGAAATTTCGACAGAAAATCAGGGAACCAGTGGTAGGTGCTGTAGTTTTCGACGGCGATGCGCACAACGTGGTCGATGCCGGCATTCATCCGGCGCACTTCGTCCTCGATCAAGTACAACTCGCCCAGGAATTTTTCGCTGAAATTTGCCAGATACTCTGCAGCGGCCGTCATCCGCAGGCGTTTGTGCATCCGCTCAAACAGCGGCACGCCAAGACGGCGCTCCGCCTCTTTGATGCGGTGGGACAGGGCGGAGGGGGTCAGCCCCAGTTCATCTGCCGCATCGACAACCCGTCCCGTGCGGCCAATGGCGCGGATCATTTGCAAATGGCGGATATCAAGGCGCGGGCTGTCCATCGGCTGTTTTCACCTGAAAGAAATTCACCAAGATCTACGTTAAACGAAATTGCTGTTAAGTAAAGGATCGCGGAGACTGCGCGTAACAGGAAATGGAGACCCCGACCATGAACGAGCATGTTGACGTCAATTCACCCCGCACCGCAGATCGTTTGCACCATGTCCATGGACAAACAAATGCCCGCCTGCATGCCGACGAGGGGCCCACGGCCATGGCGGTGCGCGGGCACGGGGTGCGCATTGAAACCGATGATGGGCAAAGCATCATTGACGGGTTTTCCGGCCTTGGGTGCGTGTCGCTTGGGTATCACAATGACCGTTTGGCGCAGGCCGCGATGGCGCAGATGCAGGAGTTGCCTTTTGCGCCGACGTTTTATGGCCGCTCGCATCCCAAGGTGGCCGAGCTAGCGGGCGTTTTGACCAGCAAAGCGGCGGTGCCGTTCGAAAAGGCGATGTTCCAGTGTTCAGGGTCCGAGGCGAACGATGCGATGATCAAGTTTATCTGGGCGCGCAACATCGCCCGGGGGCAGCCACAGCGGCGCAAGATGATCTCGCGCTGGCGCGGATACTACGGCAACACCGTCGCGTCGGTGGCGCTGTCCGGCCAGCCGCATATGCACGCAGGTTTTGGCTTGCCGATGGATGATTTCCTGAAACTCTCGACGCCCAACTACTATCTAAATGCGCAGGATGGCGAGAGCGAAGAAGAATTCTCGGCCCGCTTGGGGGCGGAGTTTGAACAGACCGTGCTGGAGGCCGGGCCTGATACGATTGCGGCCTTTTTTGCCGAACCGATGCAGTCGGGCGGCGGCGCGATCCGTCCGCCCACAGGCTATTGGGAGGCGATGCAGGCCGTCATCCGCAAGTACGACATTCATTTCCACGTGGATGAAACCGTCTGTGGCTTTGGCCGCACCGGGCATTATTGGGGCGCTCAAGCGTTTGATCTGACACCGGACAGTACGACCTGCGCCAAGGCCTTGACGGCCGCGTTCTTTCCAATGTCAGCGATCATGTTCCGGCAGGAGTTTTTCGACGATCTGATTCAAACCTCGGATGCGGCGGGCGTTTTGGGCCATGGGTTCACCTATGCGGGCCATCCGGTCGGGGCGGCTGTCGCGCTTGAGGCGATCAAGGTCTACGACGACATTGATTTGATTGGGCATGTGCAGCGCGTGTCCAAGTCTTTCTTGGCAGGCTGTCACGCCTTAATGGATCACCCGCTGGTCGGCGACGTGCGCGGCATCGGGCTGTTTTGCGGCATCCAGCTGGTACAGGACAAGAAAACGCGCGCCCTTTGGGACCCTGCGATGAAAGTGGGCACGATGGTACAGGATCGCGCGCACCAGAAAGGTCTGTATCTGCGGTCTATCCCGCCGGATCGGATCAGTTTTATGCCGCCGCTGATCATCAACGAGGATGAAATTGCCGAGGCAACGGCGATTCTGAAATCCGCGCTAGATGATGTTTGGGCAGAGATTAAGAAATAGCGGTTCTGATTCCCGCGACCCGTGCATCACTGTCGCCTGTGCGATCCATTTCTGCCACCAAAGCACGATGCATGGCCTTAAGTCGGTCTTGTTGGATCACAACGCCCGCAAGGTTGGTCATTTCGGTTGGATCGTTTGCCAAATCATACAACTCAACAAACCCGTCGGCCTGCACGATGAGCTTCCACTTACCTTGATACCACGCCCGTTGAGGGAGGGGTTCGTGCAGGCCATAATGCTCGGTCATCAGGCCCGCACGAATAGGGGCCTCGCCGTTCCATAATGGGACGAGGCTTTCTCCGTCGCCCTGTTCAAACCCTACGCCGCACATCTGGGACAAGGTCGGTGCGAGGTCGATATTGGCGACTGGATCTGAAATGGTCTGACCGGCAGGAATGTTGGGACCGGCGACATATAAGGGAATGCTCATGGTTTCTTCCACCATCAGGCCACCCTTGTTCAAAGCCCCACCATTGGACCCAACTGCATCCCCGTGGTCCGCAGTGAAGACAATGATCGTATCATCCAAAACACCCAAGTCACCCAGTGTATCCACTAGCCCCAAGAGCGCCGTTTCAATGACTTGTGCTTGACCCAGCGCGCGTCGCGCCAGCAACTGATGATCCAAGGCCTCCTCTGGCAACGCCTCTTTCCAGGCATCGCGATACCCCCTGTGGTGGTCGGGCCGGTGGCGTAAATCAAACGTCAGGTTTGCAGAAACCGGCGCGTCGACATCATCAAAATCGACTGCCGTTTCCTTTGGCACAATATAGGGCGGATGCGGCCCCCAAGGGTCCACGCGCATGAAGAACCGATCATCGGCGTTCAGACTTCGCACCCAATCGGCCGCCATATCGGCAAGAAAGAAGGCCTCATGCGTTTCACGCGGGGCGTTGAGGATCGCAGTGCCCGCCTCATAGTCGAACCACTGCGATTGATCGCGCAGATTGATTCGCGTGCCGCTTGGTGTCAGGGATTCACCGGAAAGTTCCACTTCGATCACTGGATCAGGCAAACCCGTTTTGCGCAGATACCTTGCATATTCGGGCGTCCCGTAAGGATATCCGTAGCCCCCAAGGCTCCAGCCCTCAAACCCGAAATCACGCGCGCTTTGGGTGTGGCTGAGGTGCCATTTCCCGAACCAGCCGCAGCGGTATCCGTCTTCGCGAAAAGCATTTGAAAACAATTGGTCTGACGGGTCCAGTTCCCCACGCCCGCCAAAGCGACCATCGTTTTCGGTCAGCCCGTGATTGTGCGGATAAAGCCCAGTCAGCATGGACGCCCGCGACGGAGAACAAATCGGCAGGACGGTGTAGGCGCGATCAAACTGCGTGCCACGTTTTGACAGCCAGCTTTGCAAAGGCAGTTGTTTGACCACATCGCCGCGATTGGCGTTGAGCTGGTGGTCGCTGACAAGCCACACGATATTGGGTCGATTTGAGATCGCTTATCCTTTCAAGCGCAAGTTTTCGGGATCATACACATGTGGACTATGGCGTCGCGCTGACTGGAGATTTCCCAGAACTCTAACATCGCAAGTCGCGTCCATGTCCACCGATCCACGCTTGACATAGCCCAGAACGCAATGCTTTCCCGTGCGATAGCCGTAGCTGGTTGAGGTGACAAAGCCGACCCATTCGCCGTCTTTGAGGATCGGATCAGACCCCATCGGTTCTGGGCAGTCTTGCGTGATCTCTAGGCCGATCCAGTCCCACTCAGGCTCATGGGCTGATTGCGCCTCAACAGCGCTGCGCCCTACAAAATCACCCTTCTTCATATTGGCAAAACGGTTCAATCCAGCGTCGAACAACGTATATTCAGTGCCGAAATCTGCACCCCAGCCGTGATAACCCTTTTCGATACGCATCGCGTTAAGCGCATAAGACCCGAATTGGCACCCACCCACTTCGCGGACATTTTCCATGATTGCTTCATAGACCTGCACCAAATGATCGGACGACAAATGCAATTCCCAGCCAAGTTCCCCGACATAAGACACGCGCATTGCAGTGACAGGGGCACCTGCTAGCGTAATTTCATGCACCGACAGCCAAGGCGCGTTTTCAGCAGACAGGTCAGCCTCCGTAAGAGAGGCGAGGACTTCACGTGATTTTGGCCCCATGACCATTAGAGCTGCGTCGTGGGCATAGCCACGGGTCAGGGTCACGCCATCGGTGGGCAGGTGTGCTGACAACCAATCAAAATCGCGCAGGTCGGCAAGCGTCGGGCCGCACAGCAAGAACCGATCCTCAGCGAGGCGGGCAACCGTGGCTTCGGACCAGATACGGCCCTTTGGCGTAAGCATGTAGCTAAGCCTCACGCGACCTTCCTTCGGAATACCGCCACAGACGATCTTGGATAGGAACGCCTCGGCCTTTGGACCGCGCAGGTCGTATTTTGTGAACCCGCCATGGTCCATGACGCCGACCGTTTCGGCAACGGTCCGGCATTCTTGCGCGACTGCGTCCTGCCAAGGTTCATGATGGAACGACAGATCCACATCACCGCCGTCTTTGGTTGTATCGGTCTGGAACCAGAACGCGCGTTCCCACCCTGCTATTTGCCCCATGACCGCGCCTTGTTTCACCAACGTGTCATATAACGGGGTTTGCTGCACGGGACGCCCG
>CALGTJ010000160.1 GCA_937901435.1 uncultured Rhodobacter sp.
CTGCCCGCCGAGGTCGCCACGCCCACCGCCAAGGTCGATATTGGTCTGGCGCAACTGGTCGTTCACATTCGAGGCCGTCAGCCCCAGCGCAAGCAGGCGGTCCGGGTCCAGATCCACCCGGATCTCGCGATCCGCCCCGCCGATCCGCGACACTTGGCCGACGCCTTTGACGCCCTGCAAATCCCGCGCGACCAGGTCGTCGACGAAATAGGACAGCGCCTCGATCGACAGGGTCCTGTCAGAGACCGCATAGGTCAGGATCGCCTGCCCCGTCACGTCGATCCGGGTGACAACCGGTTCAGAGGCAGAATCCGGCAGATCACCCTGCACCCCCGCCACCGCATCCTTGATGTCGTTCAGCGCGCGGTCGGTATCGGTTTCCAGCGCGAATTCAATCACCAGGCTGGCGGCAGAATCCGTGGCCGTCGCCGTGACGTGATTGACGCCGGTCACATCGCTGACCGCACTTTCAATGGGCTTGATGATCTGATTGGCGATCTCTGACGGGGCTGCCCCCGGCTGGGAAATCGTGACCGAAATGATCGGCACGTCGATATTGGGAAACTGGGTGACGGGCAGGCGGAAAAAGCTGACCAGCCCGACGACCAGCAGCACCAGAAACAGCGCAAGCGACGGAACAGGCGAACGGATCGCCCATGTGGACATATTCATTGCGCGGCCTCCGCCGTGGCCGACGTAGCAACCGCGTTAACCACATCGCCCTGCGCGAAAAAGGCCCCGGCCCGCGCGATCACCGTCTCGTCCAGCGCCACGCCGCTGATAATCTCGCGCACCCCCTGCCAGATGATCCCCGGCACGACCTCTTTGCGGGTGACCAGACCCTCTGCATCGACCGTCAGGACATAGGCCCCAAGGCTGTCGTTCAACACCGCCGTCACAGGCACGCTTAACGCCTTGCGTTCCTCGGTGATCACCCAGCCGCTGGCGAACAATCCAGCGCGCAGGCGATCGGTGTTGCCCATGCTGATGCGCAGCTGCCCAAGCCGCGTGACCGGGTCCACAATGGGCGAGACCTGCCGCACGTTGCCCGTAACCGCACCAATCCCGGCGACGCTCAGCGCCACGCGGTCGCCCGGGCTGATCTCGCTGATGGCTGTCTCGACCACTTCGGCCTCAACCTCGATAATGCCTTGCTCGATCAGCTTGAAAATCGGCTCTCCGCCAGTGCTGGCAATCGCGCCGACCTGACCGTTACGTGTGGAAATCAGCCCGTCCACCGGGGCGATGATCGTGGCATAGGACAGGTTGAGCTTGGCAAGATCCAACTGCGCCACAGCGATCTGTTCGGCGGCCTGCGCCACGGCCAGCCCATCCTGCGCCGCCTCAAGCGAGGCCTGCGCGGATTGTGCAGAGGTCGTGGCCTGATCCAGAGCCGCCTGCGTTCCGGTGCCCGAACTGCGCAGGCTTTGCGCGCGATCCAGCACCGTCTTGGCCTGCGTCAACGCCGCCGTGGCAGAGTTGATCTGGCTTTGGGTCTGGCGCACATTGGCCTGCGTGCGGGTCAGTTCTGCCTCTGCCGAGGCCAGTTGCGCCTGTAAAGTCTGGGCGTTCAGTTCGGCCAGAATGTCGCCCGCCTTCACCGTGTCGCCAATGTCGAAATACAGCTTTTGGATCGTAAATCCGGCCGTGTTGGGGTAGATCAACACCTCATCGCGCGCCACCAATGTGCCCGATATCGGCACCTGTGCAATTACCTCGGCGCGCACGACCTTACTGACCGTGACCGAGGGGGCCGCCGTCTGGGCAAACCCCGGCAGGCCCAACACCCCCAACGAAACCACCAAACTTATTACTTTCAGCACCATAGGGGTTGCTCTTCGCATCTACGCTTCCTTCCGGCAGGGTCACATTTACAATGCTGCCCTGTCTGTCTTTATGTCTCGCTTCAGCGTTGTCGGCTCACCGCCTCCGGCTATCGGCGCAGCCACCTTCTTTATCTCAAGTCCCGTTAACCTGACGGTAGCATGTCATGTGTGATACTACGATCCAAGCGCAAGGCCCGTGCGTCGGATGACACAACGTCATGCAGCGAAATTAAAGCTGCGGTGCTGAAATTACGGGCCGTCTGTGCATGCAATTGAACGGAATTATGGCAGGAGGCCTTAGACCAGAACTTTCTTCAGGCGCAAATCGCCGTCGACCAGATCAATAACCGCCACCGGAAATCCCGGACCATCTGCGTCTTGGCGCGGACAATCCAGACTGCTGAGAGATAGCTGCTGCTGGCGCAAAAACAGATCCCGATGGATATGGCCGAAAAAGATATGCCGCACTGATGGAAAATCGCGAACGACCTGATGTAACTCTCTGGAATTGTCCAACTGGATCGGATCCAGAAGCGGATCATCGATGTCACAGGGCGGATGGTGCATAAAAACGAAAACCGGCGTGTCGCCCGCTTCTGTCAGACGCGCGCGCAGCCAGTCCAGCCGCGCATTGCACAGCGTGCCCGCGTCCGATTCCGGCAGATGGGTGTCCAGAGCGATCAGCCGCACCGCATCGCCGTGAAACACGCTTTGCACAAAGCCATTTTCATCCCCGCCGCCAAACACGCGCAGATACGCCGCGCGCGCGTCGTGATTGCCAAGCAGGGTCAGAACCGGAAAGGGCAAAGCCTTTAACTGATCCTGCAAAAGGTGATAGGCGGCTTCTTCTCCCCGATCCGTCAAATCGCCGGTGATCACACAGCAGGCGGCGTCACTGAACCGTTCCCCCACCGCGCGCAAACCGTCTGCAATAAACTCCGCATGTTTCCGCGCCGCGTCAAACCCGGTTGGGTCTGTAAGGTGTAAATCGGTTAACTGTATGACACGCATTCGTTTTTCCCCAATCCCCACAGCCTGCGGCCAGCATCGCGATCACGGGTTTCAAACTGACGATGTCGCATTTTGCTGGACTCATTCAGCATAAGTCGCAAAAACTTCGCAAACAAAAAATAAGAAACGGCACAGTCAAAATTTAGGGAGACTCCAATGACAAAATTCACTCTGACGGCCACGCTGGCTGCCACGCTTTTGGCCGCTCCGGCCATGGCGCAAACCGAAATCACGTTCTGGCACGCCATGGGCGGCCAGCTTGGCGAGACCGTCAACGAGATTTCCAAGCGGTTCAACGACTCGCAGTCCGACTATTCCATCACGCCGATCTACAAAGGCGGATACGAGGACACTCTGACCGCCACCATCGCCGCTTTTCGCGCAGGCGAGCAGCCCAATATCGTGCAGGTGTTTGACGCCGGTGCCGCCACGATCATCGGTGCCAAAGGGGCTGTGATCCCCGCCGAAGATCTGATCAAACAGGCGGGCATCGAATTCAATGGCGATGACTACATCTCTGGCGTGCGCTATTTCTTTGCCGACAGCGAAGGCAAGATGATCGGCATGCCGTTCAACTCGTCCACGCCGATCCTGTATTACAACATCGAAGCCCTTGAAAAGGCTGGCATCGAGCCGCCAAAAACTTGGGAAGAATTCGAGGCCACCGCGCCAAAGCTGGTCGAAGCTGGCTATATTCCGCTGGCTCAATCGCACAGCCCATGGATCTGGACCGAGAATTTCCACTCGCGTCACAACATACCGTTTGCCAGCAATGCCAATGGCTTTGACGGCTCTGACGGGACCGAGATCCTCGTAAACAACGACGCGATCAAGATGCACTTCACCCATGCCAAAGAGTGGCTGGACAAGGGCTGGTATGGCTATTACGGCGCAGGCTGGGGTGACAACCAGTCACCCTTCGAAAATGGCGATGTGGCCATGTGGCTGGGATCGTCCGGTTCGTTCGGCGGCCTGCTGAACTCGGCCAGTTTCCCGTTCTCTGCCACCTACCTGCCCTATTGGGAAAGCGTAACGACAGAGCCGACCTCGACCTTCATTGGCGGGGCTGCCCTGTTCGCCATGTCCGGAAAACCGGATGACGAAAACCGGGCCAGCGCGGAATTCTTCAAGTTCCTGTCCTCGCCTGAAATCCAGTATTACTGGCACCAGTCCACCGGTTATGTGCCAATCACAACAGCCGCTTACGACATGGCTACCGCTGCGGGCTA
Organism: uncultured Rhodobacter sp.; assembly: GCA_937901435.1. The sequence continues at coordinate 4,067 of CALGTJ010000160.1, forward strand.
TTACACCGAAAAACCTCAGGCAGAGATTGGCATCAAACAGCTGTCCCTGCCATCGGGTGAGTTCTCCAAGGGCTATCGCATGGGCTTTTACGTCCAGATCCGCGACGTGATGAACCGCGAATACGGTCGCATCTTTGCCGG
>CALGTJ010000161.1 GCA_937901435.1 uncultured Rhodobacter sp.
CACATCCAAGGTCCAGCACGCTCTTTGCGTCTTCACCCGCGACCACCAGACGGTCCAGCGCGCGCAGGCAGCCAAGGGTCGTGCCGTGGTGCCCGGTGCCAAAGGCCATCGCCGCCTCGATCAGCAAACCGATCTTGTCGTCGGGCAGTTTATCCGCGTCATGGCTGCCATAGACAAAGAAACGCCCGGCCTCGACAGGGGCCAGCTCGCGCTGCACCTTGGCGACCCAATCGGTTTCAGGCAGTTCCGACACGACAAACGGCTTGGCCCCATAACTGGCCGCCAACAGGGCCAGCCCCGCCTGATCCGGGGACTCGGTGAAATAGCCGCCAATCTCCCACAGGCCAGAGCCGTCTTCGATTTCGAACACCCCGACGCCGTAGGGTTCGGGCGTCAAACGCTCCATGACATCGCCAAGCTTTTCGGCAGCCTCGCGTCCGGGCAGGGTGGTAAATGCGGTGAATGTGGGCATCTGCGCCTCCAATAATGCTGAGCGCGCTATATCTCTCTGGCGGGCACCCCTGCAACCCGCATCCCTGCGGGCACATGGCCGCGCACCACGGCACCCGCACCAACGATGGCCCCGTCACCCACAGTGACGCCGGGCAACAGCACTGCCGCACCGCCGATCCAGACGTCGCAGCCGATGGTGACAGGCAAGGCGCGTTCGATCCCCTGACCACGTTTCACCGCATCCGGGTGGTGATCGGCGCAGTAAATATGCACGCCGGGGCCAAGCATGCTCCCCTCACCGATATGGACGGGACCGCTATCTAGAAACACCGCACCTGCGTTGATATAAACGCGGTCCGCCAAGTGGATGTTGATGCCGTAGGAACAATGAAACGGCGCCTCGATATAGCAATTCTGGCCAAAGCGCGAACAGATCTTGAAGCGCAGGCGCGCAAGGCCCCCGTTCATCCGGCGGCGTATGAGAATGTGCATAAACCGCACGCCGCGCCGTTTGGCGCAGCGTTTCATACGCGTCTTCAAGGCAATTATACCAGTCGCCGCTGACCATCCGGTCGCGGGCGGACAGGGTCATGCAACGCCGGTCCCGATCGGACAGGTGACACCAGTGCCCCCGATCCCGCAATAGCCACCGGGATTCTTGGCAAGGTATTGCTGGTGGTAATCCTCGGCAAAATAGAACTCGGGTGCGTCGAGGATCTCTGTTGTGATGACGCCGTACCCTGCCTGAGACAGACGCGGGGCAAAGTCCGCCCTGGTCCGCTCAGCCGCCTCTTTCTGCGCCTCCGTGTAGGTATAGATGCCAGAGCGATATTGCGTGCCTGTGTCATTGCCCTGCCGCATCCCTTGGGTCGGGTTATGCCCTTCCCAGAACACGCGCAAAAGATCATCATAAGTGACGGACTTGGGGTCATAAATCACCCGCACCACCTCGTTATGGCCGGTCTGCCCGGAACATACCTCTTGGTAGGTTGCGTTGGGCGTATGTCCGCCGCCGTAGCCCACCATGGTCAGCCAGACACCGGGCAGCTTCCAGAACATGCGTTCGACACCCCAGAAACAGCCCATGCCGAACATCGCCTCTTCCATGCCCTCGGGCACAGGCGATTTCAAACGGCGTTCATTGAGGAAATGGGTCGTGGCCGTCGGAAGTGGCGTATCGCGCCCCGGCAGGGCCTCGTCAGCACTGACCATCTGAGACTTCTTTTTCTGGAACAGGAACATCGCGGACTCCGTTTGTTGCGTTGCCTTAATATAGGGGGCAAACGCAGAAAAACTACTCTGCCGGGGCCAATCCCAGCGTCTGAAACACGGTTTCGTGTCCGGGCGAGGGATGACGCGGGATCATCAGAGCCAGCAACAATGACGTGCCTGCCATGCCAGCGGCCAAAACAAAGACACCAGAGGGTGACACGATCCAGAGATACCCCATCAATGCGGGCAGAAACACGGCGGCGATATGGTTGATGGTAAAGGACACGGCAGCGGTGGGCGCGATGTCCTGCGGGTCCGCGATCTTCTGGAAATAGGTCTTTAGCGCAAAGGCCAGAGCAAAAAACAGATGATCCAACACGTATAGCGCGGCCGCAATCACCACGCCCCAGCCAAAGTAATAGATCCCGCCATAGGCCAGAAACACGGTAATCAGCCCGACATATTCAAACGCCAGCGCGCGCCTCTCGCCCCATTTCGCCACCGCCCGCCCCATCAAGGGGGCCAGCAGCATATTGGCAAGGTAGTTGATCAGGAACAACGCAGTCAGTTCATGCACCTCGAACCCGAACCGTTCCACCATCATGAAAGCCGCAAAGACGATAAAGATCTGGCGGCGCGCACCGGACATGAATTGCAGCGCGTAATACAGCCAATAACGCCGACGCAGGATGAATTTCTTGTGCTGCGGATGCGGGGCCTCGAACTGCGGATAGGCGAAAAAGCAAAACACCGCGATGGCAGCGGTCAAACCACCCGAGACCATATAGACGAAATTGTAACTCAGATCGAAGGTCTTCCACGTCACCACCAGCACGCCATAGGCCAGCAACGACGCACCCGATCCGATCCCCACAATCATACCCAGGACCTGCGGCGCGCGTTTCTTGTCGATCCATTGCAGTTGCAGCGATTGCGCCACCGTCTCGTAATAATGAAATCCGATAGAGGCGAACATGGTCACCGTCAGCAGCCCGCCAAAGGTCGGAAACCATGCGGTTATCCCACTGGCCACGCCCAGCATCAGCAAAGCCACAAGCCCCAGCACCTGTTCACGCATGAACATGATGATCGCAATCACACCGATCGCCAGAAACCCCGGGATCTCGCGCACGGAATGCAACCAGCCGATTTCAACGCCGGTAAACCCGGCGGCCTCGATCACAAAGTTGTTCAGCAGGGCCGACCAGGTCGAAAACGCCAACGGCATGGCAAAGGCCATCAGAAACAGCAGCGTCATCGGCCGCCGCCAG
>CALGTJ010000162.1 GCA_937901435.1 uncultured Rhodobacter sp.
ACGGCATGATCCTTGACGGGTTGGTGATCAACGCCTCGGCCTTGGTCAATGGCACGACGATTGACTGGGTGCCGCTGGCCGAGTTGCCTGACCGCGTGACCTATTTTCACATCAAAACAGAGGGCCACGACATCATCCTCGCCAATGGCGCCCCGGCAGAGACCTATGTGAACATCCCAAGTCGCGCGGGATTTGACAATTACGCCGAATACCTTGCGCTCTATGGCCAAGATCAGAACGTCAAGGAAATGCCCCGCCCCCGCATCACCTCTCAGAGGCTCTTGCCACGGTCGATCAAGACCCGTCTGGGCATTCGCGACACAGCACAGGACGTGGCCCAGCTCTTAAGCGCCTAGGCCTTTGCAAGACGGCACATCAGCACCGCTATCGCGTCATCTGGCAGAGGCGATAGCGATGTTTTTACCATCCTGCCCCCAAAGGCGCAGATAGCCCGACTACGACTTTCAGTTCCTTTTGACAGCCCTCCGAAAGCTGCTAACGATCACGGCACTTGTTGTTGTGACGGCTCAACACCGATGCACAAGGGGCCGATGCATAAGGGCAAACGCCTGAGGCCAAGTGCTTAAGGGGTTGTGCAAACAGGGGAATACCGGATGGAACTGACACTGGACTCTGCCTTTTCCACGGGCGGATTGGTGGGTCATCTGTCTTACCTCTTACTTGTGCTGTCGATGCTGATGCGGGTGATGTGGGTCTTGCGTGTGCTTGTGATCGCCTCTGCCCTCGTCGCCATCGCCTATGATTTTGTCTGGCTCAAAGACCCGATTGGCGTCTTTTGGGAAAGCCTTCTGGTTCTGGTCAATATCGGCCAGCTTTCGATCACTTATGCCAAGAACCGCTATGAACGCTTTACCCCGACAGAGGCAGAGTTCGTGAACCGGATCTTTCCCGGTCTCAGCAACACGTTAAAGCGCAAAATCCTTGACGCGGGCTCATGGTGCGACGGGGCGGTTGGCCAGCACCTGACCACCGAAGGCGTGCCCGTGGATCATCTGATCTATGTGGCCGAGGGCAAGGTCGAGATCACGGTCAAAGCCAATTTGGTCGGCCACTGCCGCGCGGGCGACCTGATCGGGGAGATGACCGCCCTCACCGCCGCCCCCGCCACCGGCACCGCGCAGATCGTCACACAGGCGCAGTATTGGATGATCCCAAGTCAGGCCCTGCGCGACCTTGTCGCCAACAGCGAGGAAATCAACCAAGCCGTACAGGCCTCGTTCCACCGCAGCATGCTAGCCAAACTGGTGGCGGCCAATCAGAGGATCGAGGCCTATGGGGGCACTGTGGGCGAACCGCTACTGTGAGATTGGGCCCGTAAGACTGGGCCAAACCACTGGACGCTATGACGATGTGTGGATCAAGATCATGGCGGACCCGGCAAGATCTTGGCTGTCTGGGTCGGCGATCTTGTAAGCCTGTCGGGTTTCAACGCCAAAGGATAGAGCGTGGCCGGGATCACCGGAGGTGCATTTGCGGATTGGGCATGGGCTGCCACGGCAAGACCTGATCGTGACCGGCGATCACGGTATGGTTCTGGACGGATTGGTCATCAATGCCGCTGCTTTGGACAAAGGGGCCACGATTTATTTTGCCTCCGCCTCACAGCTGGGCGCAGAGTTCACGGTCTATCATGTTGAAACAGAGGGCCGCGACAGAAACCTCTATCGACATCGCCAGCCAGCGGCTGCTGCCGGTTGCGACCCGCAGCCGTTTGGGGATTTGCCAGCCCTCCTTTGGCATTCGCAAGTTGGGCTGGGCTCACACCGCATTCAATTTGGTTGACGTTGCCAATCAGTTTCTCCATTCTCCGCTCAACAGGGGGGAGTTCAATGCGCACGCATGTCTGCATCATCGGGGGCGGGCCATCGGGGTTGTTGCTCTCTCAACTTCTGCACCTTCAAGGCATCGACACGATTGTTCTGGAACGCCAGACCCGCGCCTATGTCTGTGGCCGTATCCGCGCAGGCGTGCTGGAACGCGGCGCGATCGACCTGCTGAAACAGGCCGGCGTGGGCGAACGCGCCCTGCGCGAAGGCCTGCCCCATGAGGGCACCCTGATCGCTGCCCAAAACCGCAGCTTTCGCGTAGATTTTCAGGCGTTGGTTGGCCAGTCCGTCACGGTCTATGGCCAGACCGAGGTCACCGCCGACCTCTACGCCGCCCGCGACGCATGGAACGCACCGACCGTGTTCGAGGCCGGCACTGTTATCCCGCAAGACCTCGACACAGACGCACCCTTTGTAACCTATCAAAAAGACGGCGTGACCCACCGCATTGACTGCGACTTTGTCGCTGGCTGCGACGGGTTTCATGGCGTGTCGCGCAAGGCCATCCCCAAGGAGGTGCGTGTCGAATACGAACGCGTCTACCCCTTTGGCTGGCTTGGCATCCTGTCGCAAACGCCCCCGGTCAGCCACGAGTTGATCTACGCCAGCAGCGCGCGCGGCTTTGCCCTGTGTTCGATGCGCAACGCAAACCTCAGCCGTTATTACATTCAGGCCCCCGTCGATGATCCACTGGCCAAATGGTCGGATGACGCCTCTTGGGACGAGTTGAAACGCCGCCTGCCCGAAGAGGCTGCCGACACCATCATCACCGGCCCCAGCATCGAAAAATCCATCGCCCCCCTGCGCAGTTTCGTCAGTGAACCCATGCGCTGGGGCCGCCTGTTCCTTGTCGGGGACGCCGCCCATATCGTGCCCCCTACCGGGGCAAAAGGCCTTAATCTGGCGATGTCCGACGTGCACTACCTGTCAACCGCCCTGCGCCAGCACTATCAGGACCGTGACGATCAGGGACTGGACGCCTATAGCACAACCGCCCTTGCCCGCGTCTGGAAAGCGACACGGTTCAGCTGGTGGTTCACCTCGACAATGCACCACTTTCCCGGGCAATCCGCCTTTGATCAAAGGATGC
>CALGTJ010000163.1 GCA_937901435.1 uncultured Rhodobacter sp.
GGCCCCGTTTGGTCAAATGCGGGTCAATAATCAGGGGCGAAGAAATTTTGCGCCCGTCGTTGCATGGGCCTCGCCCGCCGACAAATGTGTCACCACCGGGTCTGGTCGCCCAAAAACACCATCGCTTTGCGCCCGCAATGCCATCAAGTCTATCAAAGGGGCGGCCAATGGCGCGCCCAATGCTACCGCTTCGCCACGTAGTTTCGCTTTTGCCGAAACCAGCGAGACGATCTTGGCCACACCGTTTTCGATCACAAAAACAGGCGCACCGGAAGAGCCGAAATCCACGTCACAACTCAGGACCAGAGAGGTATGTTGAAACGCCAGAACATGACAGACTTCTTGCAAAGACGCACTGTCAGCGCGATCATGCGCGTAGCTCACAACACCGACCTCGGTTCCGGCCACGGCAGACATACGCATCTCAAACGGTTCGATCGACCCATTCCGGATCGGCTGATCCAGTTCCAGAATCGCCACATCATAGGCCACACGTCCCGCAAAATCAGGGTCTTCCATGTGAAAGCTTGGATGCACAATCGACCGGCGCACACCACGATAGGCCGCCGCACGCCCCCCCCGCCAGTCGGCAAGGAATTCGATCTCGCTGTCCTGCATCCGCTGACCTGTGGATTTGTCGAACATGCAATGCGCCGCCGTGAGCACCAGATCAGGCGCAATCAGCGAGGCGGTACAGAAGCTACGTTCACCGACGTTCAATCGACCAACCGCTTTCCAGCCGCGACTGTCATCGCCAGTCATCAATACACGCAGGGGCGTCTCGCCCTCACTGCGTCCTTCGGTCGCCAAAATGGCGAATAAAAAAAGGAAAAATAGCCCGCGCCGCATATGTTACTCCATTGCCGGCCCCCGCAGGCTATCGCCGGGCTAGGGCGCAAATGTGGCAGGATTGAGTCAATCACTGGGTTCTTTGCCCAGTTCATCACCCAAGTGAGTCCCAAAACCCACAACCTGCGCTGGCCCCGGCGCACAGGCAGAGCTAGGATGGGGCCTATGGATGTCCTCAGTCGCCTTCAGTATTTCGGCCCGCTTGATGCCGTGGGCGTCGTCGGGATCTCTTTGTCGTGGCTTTTGATCGGCTATTTTGTTGAGAACGGCTTTTTCGGGCGCGCGTCAGTCGCCGCGCTGATGATCGACTACCGACGCGAATGGATGAAGCAATTCGTCTCGCGAGAGCCGCGGATATTTGACGCCAGCATCCTTGGAAATCTGCGGCAGGGCACCACTTTTTTCGCCTCGACCTGCCTGATCGCCATCGGTGGGGGGCTGGCGGTGATTGGCAATACGGAACAACTGCTTGGCCTCGCCGAGGACCTTCGTCTCGACAATGCGCCTGCTCTGATCTGGGAGGTCAAGATCCTGTTTTTTGTCCTCTTCATGGTGAACGCCATGCTGAAATTCGTCTGGTCGCACCGCCTGTTTGGCTATTGCTCTGTCATTATGGCCTCTGTGCCCAACGACCGCTCTGATCTGGCCTATGCGCGTGCAGCGCAGGCGGGCGAGATTAATATCACTGCCGCGCGTAGCTTTAACCGGGGGCTGCGATCGATCTATTTTGCGTTGGGCGCGGCGGCCTGGCTGTTAGGGCCAGAGGCGCTGATCGCGGCGACGGTCATGACCTTTGCCATACTATGGCGGCGCGAATTCGCCTCGGACTCGCGCTCTGTCCTGATGCAACCCCTTGGGAAAAAACCATGAAACCGATTTTTGTCTGTATGATGCTCCTTGCCACGCCTGCCATCGCGGATGCACCTGTGATCGAACAGGTCACGGCCCGCCAAACCGGCGCAAGCTGGAACTTTTCCGTCACCCTCAGCCACCCCGACACCGGCTGGGATCACTATGCGGATGGGTGGGAAGTGCTGGCCCCCGACGGGACCCGCCTTGGGTATCGCGAATTGCTGCACCCGCATGTAAATGAACAACCGTTCACCAGATCGCTCAGCGGTGTAAGTCTGCCCGATGGCCTGAAAACAGTGCTGATTCGGGCGCGCGATACCAAAGATGGCTGGGCCGCCGACCCCTACGAATACACTCTGCCCGAGTAGCTTAAGCGTTTTCGGAACAACCTGAGGTCACGTAACGCTTTCGTCACGCACCTCATGCACCTCGATGACATTGCCATCCGGGTCATAAAAAAAGATTTGGTGCCACCCCTCAACCGCCGCATGGCCCCAATCGGAATAGGGCACACCCGAGGCGTCAAGATGCGCCTTCACCTCGGCCAGATCGTCGGTGCGATAGGCGATATGACCGTGTGACACCGGATTGACGATCTGCCCGGTCTTGAACCCGGCCTGCACATCGCGCTCTGCCAGATGCATCTGGATGCGCCCGTCGCCCACAAAGGCCACATCGCCCGCATATCCCTTGCCCTTTTCCAGCGTTGGCAGGTCACTTGTCACTGGCCCAAGACCCAGAACATCGCGGTAGAACGCCTCCATCCGGTCGACGTTTTCTGTCGCTAAATTCACGTGATGTAATGTCAGTTTCATGCGCTGGCCTTATTGTTTGCAGAGCCCACCATATCGAGCAGCGCCAAAAACAGAAGGCCTATTTGGCCCTATCGCCGTCCCTCGCGCAACCATGCCCCA
>CALGTJ010000164.1 GCA_937901435.1 uncultured Rhodobacter sp.
ACGCACCAAGCGCTTGACCGTTGCGGGTTTCTATGAGGTATTTAACGAATGATAAATAAGGTATACCACCCGTGAAAACAGGGGCCGCCTGAAGGCCCTGCACGGGAACTGAAAAATGCTCAAGGGAGGAATAGCATGACAAAACTCGGAAAGATGCTGCGGCTTGGTGGGACTGCCGCGCTTGTTGCGGCCACGGCCAGCGCCGCCTACGCAGATAATTTCACATTCCGCATCGGATCGGGCCACCCCAACGGGCCTGCGGTCTATGTGGCCGATACAGCCAATTTCTTTGTCCCCGAGGTCAAGCGTCGCGTGGCCGAGGAAACAGAGCACACCGTTGATTTCGTCGAAGGATATGGCGGGGCGATTGCAGGCGTTGCCGAAACGCTGGAGGCTGTGCAGAACGGCATCCTTGATATCGGATCCTATTGCATGTGCTTTGAACCGTCCAAGCTGTTCCTGCATAACTTCCCCTACTACGCGCCCTTTGGCCCGCAGGATTCCATCCAGCAGATGAAAGCCACCCGTGCCACCTATGACGCGGTGCCATGGCTGGAAGAGCAGTTCACCTCTGAATATCGTCAGGTGCTGCTGGGCCTGCATGGTTGGGACAACTACCACCTTGGTACGACAAACCCATGGGACACCGTCGCGGACCTTCAGGGCGTGAAAATCGGCGGCGCGGGGCCAAACCTGCCGTGGCTGGAATTTGCCGGTGCGATCCCCGTGCAATCCTCGTTGCCAGAGGGGTATCTGTCGCTGCAAACCGGCGTTTATGATGGCTGGCTGATGTTCCCCTCGGCCTACCTTGGCTTTAAATACTACGAACCATCGCCCCATTATACACTGATCGGGTTCGGGGCCATGGGCGTCAACGCGCTGACCATGAACCAGCGCAAGTTCGACAGCCTGCCTGCGGATGTGCAACAGATCATCCGCGAAGTCGGCCGTGCCTATGAAGAGCAAGCCGGAGCATCCCTGAACGCCCGTCAGGAAAGCGGTCTGAAAGGGCTGGCCGAGGTTGGCGCGCAAATCAAGACGCTCAGCGATGAGGCACGCGCCGGTTGGGCTGTGTCCCTTGACGCCTTCCCCAACCAGCAAGCCAAAGACGCCGACGGTCGCGGAATGCCCGGAACCGAAGTCATGAACGCCTACCTCAAAGCGGTTGATGAGTCCGGATATACTTGGCCGCACGCCTATACGATCGAGTGAGTCTGGCCGGAATGTGAAACAATTAAGGGGCGGCCTAGTCGGTCGCCCTTTTTTCGTTTATTACTGTCTGAACATCGATGCGCAAAGCCTTTCACCTTGCCCGCTTAAGGCGAGGGAATTTTCGCCATATACCGGATATAGTTGGAATTGGTTGCCTTGATACCTGTGTGAAGACCTCGCAAGCATGCGACGCGATTATCTTTGGGAAACACAACCACGGAGCCAACATATGTCATCGCAGCCAAACTCTGCCTTCACCGTCGTTTTGATCAAACCAACTCACTACGATGATGATGGCTATCCGATCCAATGGCTCAAGACACTGATGCCGTCAAACACGCTGGCCTCGATCAATGGCCTTTTGTTGGATTGTGCAGAGCGTAAGGTTCTTGGCGAAGACGTCGACATTCAGATTATTCAGATCGACGAAACCAACACCCGTGTGATCCCAGACCGCATCATCGCCGATATCAAAAGCCGGGGCGGAAGGGCCCTGATCGCCTTTGTCGGGGTCCAGACCAACCAGTTCCCTCGTGCGATCGACCTCGGCCAACCGTTTCTTGACGCAAAGCTGCCTGTGGCGATTGGTGGCTTTCATGTGTCGGGCTGTATCTCGATGCTAAAAGACCTGCCGTCCGATATCCAGGCCGCCGTTGATATGGGGATAACAATCTATGCGGGCGAAACCGAAGACCGCCGCTTTGACGGGCTGCTGCGCGACGCCGCTGAAAACACGCTGAAACCGATCTATAACTACATGAACGATCTGCCAAATCTACAGGGCGAGCCGTTTCCCTTCCTTGCAAAGGAATCCATCGGCAAGATTCAAGGGGACTATACCAGTTTTGATCTGGGTCGTGGCTGTCCTTACCAATGCTCTTTTTGTACGATCATCAACGTGCAAGGCCGCAAAAGCCGCTTTCGCTCTGCAGATGATCTGGAGGCCATCGTGCGCGCCAACGCAGCGCAGGGCATCAACAAATTCTTCGTCACCGATGACGATCTGGCCCGCAATCGTCACTGGGAAACCCATTTCGACCGCTTGATCGAACTGCGCGAAAAAGGCTTTCCCGTGAAACTTACGATCCAAGTCGACATGCAGTGCCACAAGGTCAAGGGTTTCATCGACAAAGCCTGTCAGGCAGGCGCAGAGCGTGTGTTTTTCGGGCTTGAGAACATCAACCCCGACAACCTGCTGGCCGCCAACAAACGCCAGAACAAGATCACCGAATATCGCGCGATGCTGCAACACTGGCGCTCGCATGGAGCGGCGATCATGGCGGGGTATATCCTCGGCTTTCCCAACGACACGCCAGAGTCCATCTTGCGTGATATCGAGATCATCAAGGAAGAATTGCCAATAGATATTCTGGAATTCTTTTACCTCACCCCCCTACCCGGCTCGGCCGATCACAAGTCTCTGCTGGCCAAAGGGGTCTGGATGGACCCCGATATGAACAAATACGATCTAATCCACCGGGTCACACATCACGAAAAAATGGCAGATGCCGTCTGGGAAAAGGTCTATCGCGACGCGTGGTTCGCCTATTACACGCCAGAGCACATCGAAACGATCTGCCGCCGCTCCGCCGCGCAGCAGAAAAAGGGCATAAATGTCAACGAGGTGATCGAGTTCTTCCTCGCCTATAAGGTCGACGGCATCCACCCGCTAGAGGGCGGCATCCTGCGCCGCAAATTCCGCCGCGACCGGCGCCCAGATCGCCCGCGCGAGTCCTTGCTGGCGTTCTATCCCCGTTACTACGTCGAGACCGTCTTGAAGCTCGCCGAATACGGTTGGAAAATCTGGCGGGGCAACCAAATGCAAAAACGCATCTTTGCAGACCCAAAACGGTTCGCCTTCACAGACCTCGCCACCCAAAAGGCCGAGGCCAGCGACACAGAAACCCTCGCCATGTTCAACGAAACATCAGGGGCAAAGGCTGCGCTGCGCCGCGAAGAGGTCAGAACCAAAGGACGAAAAGAGCTGCAATTACCGGCCACTTAATCTTGGCCACGGCATCTGATCACCGGGTATCTGCACGCCGCAGTCGCAGAAAGGGATCAGTTCCAGACTAACTGTAAAATTTCGAGGTAAGCGGGTTTTGCAACAAATGGCGGCTTATAGCCCTTATCGTACGCCGCAAATTCTCGCTGTATTCGCTCGCAGCGCCAAAATTGCCGCGACAGCGGGAATTGATATGCCGCTGTGCGGCGCAAAACTGGTCATTCATGCGAGCGGCAGCAGAAACGACACACTAAAGAATTGGATCGCGGACAGATGGGACATTCGCCGCACTTGCGCCAAAATCAGCTTTAGCAGCCAAAACGGACACGGCGGCGGAAGAAACAATGCCAGTGACCGCCTATAACAACAGCCATCAGACCCATGTGAACGTCAGTGGTGGGTCTGGCGGGCTTGCGCCGGGGTTTGCCCAGTCCATAAACGGAATGCTCGGTGAAAGGCATTCGTGTCGCGGTAGGCCAACAGGCTTGCCACTTGCTTGACCGGCATGTCGCTGTTGCGCAGATATGTCAGCGCGAGTGTCTTTCGCGTCTCTGTCAAAATGTCCTGAAAACTCACGCCGCAGGCTTTCAACTCTCGCAACAGACCCGTGCGACTTTTTGACAGACGCTCGCAGACGTAGGCTATTGATGGGTCGCCATCGCTGATCGCCTCAATCAAACAGGCGCGGACGCGCTCTGGCATGCTGATCGCCATGTTGGATTGTGCAAGTTGCAAGTTCAGATCCGGCTCTACGGAAGCCCAGAGATTTGCGTTTTCGGACACCAGTGACAGGCGTGCATCCGCAGGCGCGTAGACAATTTCGGGATCACCGACCTGCGGCGTGACCCCGAAAACCGCCGCCAGTTCCTGCCGCTTTCCTTCAGCCCCCTGAAAGAACACCTGTTCAGGCACAAGACGCCGTGCCGTGCTTGAGCAGGCCTTTTCATGCAGAAAAAGAAGGATACCGGGCGCAAGGCAGGCTGGAAAATCCTCACTCCGGCGCAAGAGACGGATTGCGACATGCAGACGGCCTTTGCGGCTTTGTACTTTCATCGTCATTGGGCCAAAGACATGTTTGAACTTTGCGAACCGTTCCAATCCGGTTTGCAGGTCTGGCGCACACGACATTGCAAAGAAAATCGGGGATGTCGCCCCGTTGGCAAGACCCCGACCGATATGTGTTTCAATGTCCGTTCGTTTGGATCGCGCAACAATGGTGTTCCAGATTTTGAAGAAATCAGCTTCGGTAATCCTGACACCGTGACCAGTGGCAACGCGCTCTGGCAGGCCCGCATCGAAAACGACGTCGCGGGGATCCATTTCCATCAGCTTGCAGACGGCCCCGAACAGGATCGTGGTTGAGTAGAGTGCGGTGTTTTCGTGAGTCACGTCAGGGCCTCATAGCTGAATTCGCATCCGAGTTCGTGGCGCGTTAAGCGTGAGCAAGCAAGGTGTTTGGGACGATTTGCAAGCATTTGGGACGAAGTGCAAGTTGCAGCACAGTCGCGCCACCGTCACGTTCGGGGCATCCAACATTGGAGGCCTTTCGATGGATTTGCTGATAAACGGCGAAACGAAAACAGTCGCACTGCCAGACGAGACCCCGTTGCTTTGGGCGCTGCGTGACGGGCTGAATATCACAGGTGTCAAATATGGTTGTGGGATCGCCCAATGTGGGGCGTGCACGGTCCATATTGACGGAGAGGCCGTGCGCTCTTGCCAGATAGCCCTTGGTGATGTCTGGGGTGCAGTGACCACGATTGAAGGCCTCGGCCAACCCGACGCCCTTCATGCCGTGCAACAGGCATGGATCGAACATCAGGTCGCCCAATGCGGATACTGCCAATCCGGCCAGATCATGCAGGCCGTTGATTTACTAAATGTGAACCCAACACCGACGGATGATGACATTGACGACGTGATGAGCGGAAATTTGTGCCGCTGCGCCACGTACCCCCGCATTCGCGCCGCTATCCACACGGCTGCGGCCAAGATACAGGCGGGCTAGGGTATGGGAACTGTTGGTAAAATTGCGCGTCGCACGTTTCTTGTAGGCTCTGTTGCCATCGCAGGTGGGGTTGTCTTCGGCATTCGGTCCTACAACGCGCGGCTGGAAAACCCGCTGACGGCACGGCTCGGTCAAGGCGAAGCGGCATTGACGCCCTACGTCAAAATCTCGGCTGATGGCATCACCATCATCACACCGCGTGCCGAAATGGGCCAAGGGATACACACCACACTCGCGGCTATGGTTGCCGAGGAACTGGATGTGGAATTGGCAGATATTCGCACAGAACACGGTCCGCCGTCGTCCGCCTATTACAACGGCGGTGTCGTCGAAGAAGGTTACCCGTTCCCTGCCACGGATATGGGCGTGGTGGCAGAGTTTGCACGGGCGCAGCGCGATATCCCAGCTGTTTTCCTGAGCTATCAAATCACAGGTGGGTCGACCTCGACCCATGATGGCTACGAAAAAATGCGCGCCGCGGGCGCCGTCGCGCGTGAGACATTGAAACTGGCGGGATCTGCCCGGACTGGCATTCCTGTCAGTTCCTTGACGACAAAAGCCGGGTCCGTGATTTTGCCCGATGGCCAGAAGATCCCTTATACGGACCTCGCTATGGAAGCCGCCGCGATTGATCCACCACCCACCCCCGCGCTGAGGCCGAAAGAGCAATGGCGCATCCTTGGCAATTCGCAGGATCGTCTGGATGTGGTCGATAAATCCACAGGGGCGGCGATCTACGCCAGCGATGTTCGCCTGCCGGGCATGCGGTTTGGCGCTGTGCGGCGCAACCCGTATGTGCGCGGCATCCTGCTGTCGTTTGACGCGACAGAGGCGTTGTCGATGCCGGGCGTCGATGCTGTCGTTGATATCGGCAACGGCGTTGTGGCTGTGGCAGAGTCCACATGGGCCGCGATGCAGGCTTTGGATGCGATCAAGTTTGACTGGGAAAACCCCGGCCTGCCGACGGATACGAAAAGCCATTCCGACGTGTTGGCACAGGCATTTACGCAAGACAACCTTGATTCGCGTCAGCGCGATGATGGCGATGTAGATGCAGCCCTTTCTGGTGCCGACATCATAGAGGCCGAATACCGCGTCCCCTATCTGGCGCACGCAACGCTTGAACCCATGAATGCTGCAACCTGGCTGGACAAAGGGACGCTGCGCATCTGGACGGGCACCCAAGGTCCAACCGTTGCGCGACGCGAAGCGGCAAAGGCTGCCGGTCTTGAAGAAGACCAAGTTGAGCTGACAACAACGCTGCTTGGTGGCGGATTTGGGCGGCGCGGCGAGATGGATTTCGTGCAAATTGCGGCAAAGGTTGCTGTGGCCTTACCCGATCTGCCCCTCTTGGTCACCTACCCCCGCGAAGAGGACATGTCGCGCGGTCCCTATCGTCCGGCCAGCATCGGGCGGTTCAGAGCGGCCGTGATCGACGGTCAGGTGAGCGCAGTTGATATCGCCTCGGCCTCGCCCAGTATCTTCAGAGGAATAACAGAGCGTGGTGGATCGCCCGCACCGATCCCTGGCTTTCTGCCCGACTTTACAATCTCACAGGCGCTATGGGATCAGCCCTACAGCATCAAGAACTACCGAACGAGCGCCTACCGTAGTCCGGATCTCTTGCCCGCAAGTTTCTGGCGGTCTGTCGGTGCCTCGCAGAATGCATTTTTCCATGAGTGCATGATGGATGAGGTTGCGGTCGCGGCGGGACGTGACCCGGTTGAGATGAGGCTGGATCTGATAACCGATACCCCAAGCCGGAAAGTGCTGGAGGCTGTCGCGGAAATGTCTGACTGGGGCAGCGCCCCCGGCCCCAACCGTGCTCGCGGCGTCGCGTTTTCGTTGTGCTTTGGCGCACCGACCGCACAAGTGGTCGAGGTTGCGCAAACGCCAAACGGCCTGAAGGTCACACAGGCCTGGATCGCCGTAGACGTGGGCACGGCACTTGATCCGCGCAACATCGACGCGCAGCTGATTTCTGGTGTGAACTTTGGTCTGGGTGCGGCCATCGGTGAAAAAATCACGATCACTGACGGGATCGTCGATCAAAGCAACTATCACGATTACACGCCGATGCGGATGTATCAGGCGCCCACTATCACCACCCGTATCCTTGAAAATGCGCCTCATATTCGAGGCATCGGTGAACCGGGTACGCCCGCCGCTGCTCCCGCGTTGACCAATGCGGTGTTCGCCCTGACTGGCCAGCGCATCCGGACGTTGCCCTTGGGCGACACTGTTCAATTCATATAGCAGACATTGGAACAGATCATGACAGACGGCCCCTACAAATTTCGCGTGAACGGTTTGGCAATCATTGCGTCAGCCGCATTTGCGGGGGCCAATCTGTTTATTGGTTTCTCCATGGGTGCCTATTGGCTGCGCCTTTCCCCTGCCGATTTTATCGCACAATTCTTCCCTCAGTTTAGCAATTTCCTATACACGATCATGCCACTTTTCCTATTGATGCCAGTTGGCCTGATCCTCTCGGCCCGGCTCGATAGGCATAATGCCCCGGCGCGGCGGAACTGGGTGATCGCGCTGTGGCTTTATCTGGCCGTCTCGCTGATCACGATCTTCTATCACATGCCGCTCAACCTGCGCCTTGCGGCGGCGATCGGGTCGCCTGTCGCGGACGCGCTCGACTTTTACAAGAGCACCGCTCTGACTGGTTCGGTGACCGGGGAAAATTCTGCAACCATCCGCACACTTTGGTTGCTGGGCCATATCCCGCGAGTCCTGATCACGTTTGCCATCCCCGTTTATGCACTGCGCGCGCTTGCCGCCAGCGAAGCACGTTGAAGCGACACGCCCTTACGATACGCACCGCTGACAAAAGGATAAATCGGATGAAAAACACGCTACCTCAAACGCTAATGACCCTTGCTGCCTGCACCCTCGGCCTGCTGCTTGGCCTGCTGCTTGGCCTGCCAATCGCGGCGCAGGCACAAGACCCGCAAGTGCCAGAGGCCGGGATACGCGTTCCCGCCGATGAGGTGAAATTCGCCCCGTTCCCGGCACCCGGCGTTCAGAGTGTCGCGCTCTATGGAGGGGTCGGGACGGAAATGCCGACGGCGATGACATCGCTGCTCGACCCGGCCACCTACGAAGTTCTGCCACACACGCATTCGCATGCGTATTGGGCGATGGTCGTGAAAGGCCGGATGCAGCATTGGGAGCTTTCCGAACCAGATCGCGGGCCGGACCTTCTGCCCGGGTCCTATTGGTTCCAGCCCGGCGGCGTGCCCCATGCCGAAGATTGCCTTGGCCCCGAGGTTTGCCAGGTCTTCGTTGTCTTTGATGAACCGGCGGACTTTATGCCGGCGCAGTAGATCCGTTTCCCCCAAGGCCCTGCGGCACAAGGTGCCGGGCCTTGATTGATGCCAAGGAGCCTGCATGACACCAACGATCAGATGGGCGATCACGCTTTTGATGGGCGCCACGATTTTTCGGGCTCAGACAGTGCTGTTCCTGCCCGAATTGCAGATGTTCGGCGGGATCGCGCCCGATGGCTGGTTCGGCCCGTGGCTCAGCGACGCGATCATCGGTTTTACATTACCGGTGATGCTCTACCTGTTCTGGGTCAGGCGCAGCGTGGCAGTCTGGGGAGTGCTTGTCGCCTACAACGCCGTGGGGGCGTTCGACTATTCGCAGGGACTGATTACGCAGTTTATCAATCCCCTGCCGGTGGAAATTGCCTCGACCGCGACGATCTATGTGGGTATCGGCCTTTTCATGGGATTTCAGCTTGTGGCGCTCGGGTTGCTGTTTCGTCGGGACGTCTTCGCCGACGTAATAGGCCGCCCCTGATGCACGATCATCCTGCGCGCCCTGAGCATCGTGATATACGCTTGGTTGCTGTTCGCTGTGGTGGCCACCCAAGCCAGCTACGCAGAGATCAATTCCGGAACCGCATTCGGCTTTTCCACCCGCGAGGATCCGCAACCCGGTTTGGGCCCTTTCGGCAAGCGGATCGATAGAACCCTTGGAAACCTCAAACCACCCCCAACGCCTTTAGAACCCGTTCTGGCGTCATGGGCATTTGGTCGAGCCGCCCAGCCAGCGGCCTCAAGGCATCGTTGACGGCGTTCATCACGGCAGCGGGGGCGCCTCCGGTGCCGGCTTCGCCTGCGCCTTTGGCCCCGAGGACAGACGTGCGGGTTGGCGTTTCCACGTGTTTGACCACGATATCGGGCATTTCCCCGGCCATGGGCACAAGGTAGTCGGCCATGGTGGCGTTTTGCATTTGGCCGTCATCGGAATAGAGGATCTCTTCGTACAAGGCCCCGCCGATGCCCTGCACCACGCCGCCGCGCACCTGTTCGTCGACCAGCATGGGGTTGATGACGCGGCCACAATCCTCGACCGCCCAAAAGTTCAGGACCTGTGTGATCCCCGTCTCGACATCAACCTCCACATAGGCGGCCATCGCCCCATTGGTGAAGACAAAGGGAAAGTCGGTGACACGGTAGTGGCGCGTGGCGATCAGTTCGGGTTTCAGGTCCGATGGCAGTTCGTTGCCCCGGTAATAGACGGTCTTGGCAAGGTCACTTAGGGTCATACGGATACCCGTGGCGTCGGTCACAGCACCGTCGACGATATCAAGGCTGTCGGCCTCGGTTTGCAGCATCACGGCAGCAACGCCCAGCACCTGTTCCTTCAGCGCCAGAGCGCCTTGCAGCATCGCCTCGCCCCCGATCCCCGCGCCGCGAGAGGCCCATGTGCCACCGCCATAGGGCGTGGTGTCGGTGTCGCCGGTGGTGACCTTGACCCGTTCAATCGGGATACCAAAGATACCCGCGGCGATCTGGGCAAGGATGGCGTTGGTGCCTTGACCTTGCTCTGTGATCGACGAGGATATCCGCAAACCACCGCCTGCATCCAGCCGCACCGTTGCGCCGTCCTGCGCTGATATGGGCGCGCCGCCGATGCCGTAGAACATGGGCGAGGGGTTGGTAACCTCGACCATGGAAACGAGGCCGATACCGCGATAGACGCCCCGCGCGCGCGCCTCTGCCTGATCGGCCAGCAGGGCGGTGTAGTCCATGGTTTCGGCCAGTGTTTCCAGCGATTTCTGGTGTGACAGGTCGGCGAGTTTCATCCCCGAAGCGGACAGACGAGGATAGCTGTCGTCCGCCATCAGATTGCGGCGACGCATCTCGACCGGGTCAATGCCCAGCGCGGCCCCGGCCTCGTCCAGTAGGCCATCAGCGACGGCCATGGCGATGGGGTGGCCGACGGCACGGTATTGGCACATCAGGTTCTTGTTCTGGAAAACGACGCGGGCCCGGGCGCGATAGTGGTCCATCACGTAAGGCGCACCGGTGAGGTTCAGCACCTGATTGGCCTCGATCGCTGAGGTGCGCGGGTACATGGAATAGGGGCCGATACCGGTGATGTCGTCAAAGTCGATGCCGACGATGGTGCCATCCGCCTTCACCCCCATGCGGGCCTTGATGATGTGGTCGCGGGCGTGGATGTCTGTGAGAAAGCTCTCGTTCCGGTCGGCGGCGAATTTTACCGGACGCCCCAGCAGTTTGGCGACGGCAGCGGTGGCGATCTCGTCCCCGTAAGTGTGGATCTTGATCCCGAAAGAGCCGCCCACGTCGCGCGCGATGACGCGCACGTTTTCCTCTGGCAGGTGCAGGTGTTTGCCAAGGATCGCCTGCATCATATGCGGGGCCTGACCCGAATAGTGAAAGGTCAGCTGATCCTCTGACGGGTTGAATTCGACCACTACGGCGCGGGGTTCAAGGGTGACGCCGGTGTGACGGCCAAAGGTGAAATCACGAGAGACGATGGTGACGCCGGGTTGCGCAAAAGCGGTGTCGATGTCGCCGACGTTTACGGTGCGCTCCCAAGCGACATTTGTGCCTAGCTCTGGATGGATGAGGTCTGCATCGGGCAAGAGGGCCGCCTCGACGTCGCAGACGGGATCCAAGGGCTCAAGGTCTGCCTCGATCAGGGCGACGGCGTCCTCTGCCAAGGCGCGGCTATGGGCGACGACCATGGCGATGGGTTCGCCCTGCCAGCGGGCGCGGTCCACGGCGAGGGGCATTTGTGGCGGGCTTTGCAGGCCCGCAAGATGGGTAAGCGTGCCGACATAGGGTGTCACATGGTCGATCAGATCCGTGCCAACATAGACCGCGACAACACCGGGCGCAGCACGGGCGGCGTCGAGGTCAAAACCGTCGATACGGGCATGGGCATAAGGAGAGCGCAGGAAGGCGGCGTGCAGCATCCGGGGCAGTTGCAGATCGTCCACATAGGCGCCGCGTCCCTCTAGCAGGCGGGCGGCGTCGGCGCGGGGGACAGAGCGCCCTATGTAGGAGTTCGGGCGATCAAAGATGGTCAGGGGGCCGGTCATGTTTTGGCTCCTGTCTCGATCACGTCGCAGATCGCTTCGACAATCGACTGATAGCCGGTACAGCGACAGTAATTGCCAGAAATATGCTGGCGGATGGCGGTGCGGTCGGCGGTGCCACCCTTGTCGATATATTCCAGTGCACTGGCGAGCATTCCCGGCGTGCAAAAGCCGCATTGCAGGGCATTGTGCTCGGTAAAGGCAACGCGCAGGGCGGCGCTGCGTCCGCTGTCGGCGAGGCCTTCGATGGTGGTGACCTCTTGCCCGTCGGCTTGCACCGCGAGCATCAGACAGCCCCGCACGGGCGCACCTGCGATTTCGACCGTGCAAGCGCCGCAAACGCCATGTTCGCAGCCCACATGAGAGCCGGTCAGTTGCGCCTCTGTGCGGATGAAATCGACGAGGTTCATGCGGACAGGGACGGTGCGGGTGATCGCCTCGCCGTTAATGGTGATCGTGACGTCTTGTGTCTGGCTCATACTGTCATCCCCGCCAATGCGCGCCGCAGCACGACCCCTGCGTAGTGTTGTTTCGTTGCTGCCGAGGCGTTCAGGTCGCTGTCAAAGTCGATCTCTGACAGGCGCGCGACAGCAGCGTCGATATCGGTAGGATCGGCTGATAGCACATCCTCGGCCCCGGTCGCCCGGATGGCGCGATCTGCGACGCTGAAAAACGCGATGCGGAACTGGCCTTGGCGTTGGGCGATGGCGACACCGGCCATGGCGTAATCTCCGTGGCGTCGGGCGATTTCGTAAAAGCCGAAGTGATCACCCGGTGCGGCGACGGGAATGGAGACTGAGGTGAGCAACTCGGTCGCCCTGCGGGCGGTCTCGTAGACGCCCAGAAAGAAGTCATCGACGGGGATGACACGTGTGTCCTCGGCGCTTTGCACAGTGATTTCAGCACCAAGGGCCAGCATGACCGCAGGCATTTCGGCAGCAGGATCGGCCAGCGCCAGAGAACCGCCGATCGTGCCACGGTTACGGATGGCGGAATGGGCGATATAGGGCAGGGCCTGCGCGATCAGGGGCGCGTGGATCAGTTCGGTTGCTTGTTCCAACGTCGCATATCGGGTCATTGCACCGATTGTCAGTTGGTCGCCCGTGACAGACACACCCGCCAGATCGGAAATCCCGTTGAGATCGACCAAAAGCTCTGGCTGGGCGATGCGAAAGTTCATCATTGGCATCAGACTTTGCCCGCCTGCCAGCGCGGCGCTTTCAATGCTTTCATCCGCCAGCAAGGCCAAGGCCGCCGCAACGGTATCAGGCCGTTCGTATCGAAAATCAGCAGCCTTCATCGGCTCTCCCCCCTGTCGATCTTGTGACCGACACCTCTTTGTTTTGTGTAAGTTATCAATCTATAAACAAACATCAAGGTAAACGAGTCACCGTCTGGCTTTTTGCCGCTTTCAGGAAGGAACAAACATGAGCACGAAACCAATGCCTGACACTCAGGCCCCCACGCTGTCCCTGCCTTTGGTGGGCGGCGGCATGTGGTCGCTTGCGGATCAAACGCCAGAAACATTCACGATGGTCGTGTTTTATCGCGGGCTGCATTGCCCGGTGTGCAATGGGTATCTGAACAAGCTGAACGATCTGATGGGGGCCTATACCGAGGCCGGATTTTCAGTTGTCGCTGTGTCGATGAATGATCAGGCCACGGCGGAAAAATCCAAGGCGGACTGGGGTTTGACCAATATCCCCGTCGCCTATGATCTAAGCGAGGCGGATGCGCGGGCGTGGGGGCTATATCTGACAAAGGGCATCAATGACGTTGAGGCCGAGACATTTGTCGAGCCCGGTACGTTCTGGATCCGCCCGGACGGTCGCCTGTATCTGATCGACATTGCGAATATGCCTTGGCCGCGTCCTGATCTGGAGTTTCTGCTGTCCAAGGTTCCGCTGATTGCCGAGCGGAATTATCCAGCACGCGGGACAGCCTAGGTTCCGGTCACCAACCGTTTCAACCCGTCCAGAAGGCTGTCTATACCGAAACTAATAGCATTGTTGTTCGGGATGTTGGGCTGTTTGCCGTAAACAATCTTGATGACACCAAAGTAAAAGATGCCGCCATGGATCACCCAGGCGGCGTCAATTTCTTCTTCGCTGGCCGGTTCCGGGGACATGCCGGCCTCGAACCGGACCTCTGCGATGATCGGTTCCAGAATGCGCGAGACGACGACACTCATATACCGCGTGTTGATCTCAACGCCTTTAAGGCCGGAATAGAGGTAGATGCGCATCCAGTCTGGGTGAAAGATCGCGTCGGTATAATGTCCATAAAATTCGATCAGTCGCTCGCGCAGCGGGCGGGATCGGTCGGCAAACAAAGCTTCCCATTCCGGGTTCCAGCGGCGCACATAGACGGCGTCATAGACCTCTGAAATCAGATCCTGTTTAGAGGGGAAATAACGGTAGAGCAGCGGCTGGGTGACCCCAAGACGGCGCGCCAGTTCGCGGGTCGAGCTTTCGAACCCTTCTTCGGCAAAGAGCTTGATCGACTTCTGAATGAACTCTTCACGTCGTTGGTCCGAGGACAGACGGCGGCGCGGCTTTGCGTCTGCACCGCCCGCCTCTTGGGCATTCTCAGGCATCTTGCCACTCATCACCAATCTTCAACCTGTGTCCTACCTCTAAACCTTGTGACAGAGTCTGTTCGATAAAACACCCCTTTTTGGCAGCGGCCAGCAGGCGGTGCTGATCATCGGGCGTCGCGTCTGTATCAAGGGTCACGTCCAGATCGAACCCGACGGGCGCGGTGACATAGGGGTCGTTTCCTGTCTGCACGCCTTCCCAGTGCAGGCGCGCACGCACCTCGACATCGCGCAATTCAATGTGCAGACGTTTGGCGAAAGCACGGATCTGGGTCATCAGGCAACCGGTCAACGCGGCGGTGAAAAGCGCCAGAGGCGGCGGGGCGGTGCCGTCCCCCCCATGGAACGGACCCTCGTCGGTTGCCAGTTCAAAGCTCTCTTTCATCATCGGCCATTCCACCGAAATATCATTGCGCATCTTGCCAGAGGACCGGCCGACACCCTCAAACACCACCTCAAATCGTTTTTCCGGTCCAGTTGTCATAGGTATCCTCGAATTCTGATTGACTTGGCCTCCAGTTAATTTTTCAATCGATAAATAAGCAAGAACTAAATGCTAAAGGAGGGACCCATGGGCAAACTGACCCGTGACGATATTTACGCAACAGCCAAAGAGCTTTCGAACCACGGGCGATGGGGGGCGGACGATCAGATCGGCACACTCAACAATATCTCGCCACAGGATATCATCGACGCAGGCAAGCTGATCAAAAAGGGCAAGACCTTTGCACTGGGGCTGAACCTGAAACAAAAGATCCAGTCCGGGCTGTTCGGCGGACGCTGGAACCTGATCCATCAGATGCTGGCGACAGGGACGGATGCGGTTCAGGGCGAGCAGGACGGCGACGGCCGCGCCTATCTGCGTTATGCGGATGATGCGATCAACGTGCCCTGTCAGGGGTCAACGCAATGGGATGCGCTTTGCCACATCTTTTTGGATGACCAGATGTACAACGGCTTTCCAGCGACCGATGTGACGGTAAACGGGGCCAAGAACCTTGGCATAGAACATGTGCGCGACAAGATGGTCGGGCGCGGTGTGCTGCTGGATATCGCCCGCTGGAAGGGCAAGGACAGTCTGGACGACGGCGAGCCGATCTATAACGCCGATCTGGATGCTTGCGCCAAGGCGCAGGGGGTCGAAATCCGCAAGGGTGACTTTGTCATCGTGCGCACCGGGCATCAGGAACGCTGTCTGGCCAGTGATGACTGGACCGGTTACGCGGGTGGCGATGCACCCGGACTGGCGTTCGAGACGGCGCGCTGGATCAAGCAGCACGACATTGCCGCGATCTGTGCCGACACATGGGGCTGCGAGGTGCGCCCGAATGAGACGGACGAGGCCAATCAGCCGTGGCATTGGGTCGTCATCCCTGCCATCGGCATTTCCATGGGGGAAATCTTTTACCTCAAGGACCTCGCCGAGGATTGCGCAGAGGACGGGGTGTACGAGTTCTTCTTTACCGCCCCCCCGCTGCATATCCCCGGCGCGGCAGGATCGCCGATCAATCCGCAGGCGATCAAGTAGTCGCTAAATCACAACAGCAGTGTCTCGCATCACGGTCTCTATATCGGGATGCGAGCACCCGTCTGCGTTCTCGCCCTCCGGCCCGTCAAAAATCAACCCACCCAGTCGCTGCGAGCGTTCGTAGGCGATCAGAGACGCCGCGACCCGTTCGTCGGAATAGGCGGTCAACGCCTCTGGAATCGCACCATGTTCCAGATGGCGCGCAAGCGCCAGCGCATCCAGCGCCGCCTTGGTGACGCCCATCCCCACATGGGGCCGCGCGACGCAGGCCGCATCCCCGGCCAGCGCCACATGTCCCTGCCCCATCACAGGCGAATGGTGGTCGTAGATGGGGGTGAAAAAGGGTCGCTCGCTGACCTTCAGGATCTCGACAAAGGGCGTTGGCAGACGGGTTGCCGCGTCTTGTTCCATGCGTTGCAGCACATCTTTGCGCACCAAGGGCGGCGGTATCGATATCTCGTGCCTCTGCCCGCTGGCATCGGTCAGCATATCGTCAAGATCGCCCTGCAGCACCCGCGCATACCAGACAAAGTTATAACGCAAATGCCCCGGACGCAGGTCATTGTCCGGCCCCGCGATGGGATAGCCGATGATTTGCGTGCCGTTGGGAATGAAAAAGCCGAAGGTGTCAAAGACCTGACGATGGACCTCCTCTGAAAGGTCCGCCTCTTTCGCCAAAGCCCGCCAGACCACATAGCCTGCATAATCCGGTTTCACCTCTGGCAGCATCTGGGCGCGGATCGCAGAGCGAAATCCATCTGCCCCGATCAGCAGATCGGCCTGCTCTGTGCGGCCGTCCTCAAAGATCGCGGTCACCCCGTCAACGGCCTCTTGGTAGCCGACAATCGCACGTCCCAGATGATAGTGCCCCTCTGGGATGATCTCTCGCAGAACCCGGTGCATCCGATCCCACGAGGTCACGACCTGAGGGTACTCCAGCGTTCGCACCCGATCACCAGCACTGTCATAGGCCACGCGCTCGTTGACCTGTACGCCCAGATCCTTGGTATTTGCCCCCACGGCCTCTAATCCAGAGATCAACGGTTCGTGGGTCACAATCCCCGCGCCGCGTCCGGCCAGTTCAACGCCGGTGCGCTCGTAGACATCTACCTGCCATCCTGCGCGCAGCAACGCACAAGCGGCAAAAAGCCCCCCGATCGAGCCGCCGCTGATAATCGCCCTGCCTGTCACGTTGACCTCTCCTACCCGTGTGATGCGCGCCGAAAAGACCCAGATCCTTTTGCGCAGGTCGTATTTATCGTTCGATCACAACAAGCAGGTCAAGCACCAACCACAACCAATGCGACCCAAGGGTTGTGAAATCCGACAACCTGCAAAAAAAGATCAGGAAACAAGGACTGATTGAGCTAATTCCATCGTCAGACACCCCTGTACACCGCGCCTGTGATGGGGCTAGGTGACACTGTGCCCCGTAGGGCAAACAGGCGAAACAGACGATCAGACAGAGAGAGATGCCAGCCATGACAGCGCAGATTATCGACGGCAAAGCCTTTGCAGCCACGGTTCGGGGAAAAGTTGCCGACCATGTGACCCGAATCAAAGCCGAGGCAGGCATCACCCCCGGTCTGGCCGTTGTGCTGGTTGGCGAAGATCCGGCGAGTCAGGTTTATGTGCGCTCCAAAGGCAAGATGACGACAGAGGTCGGCATGAACAGCTATGAGCACAAGCTGGATGTCGACACCAAAGAGGCCGATCTGCTGGCGTTGATCTACACGCTGAACAAGGATGCAGACGTGCATGGCATCCTTGTGCAACTGCCGCTGCCGGGGCATCTGAACTCTGATCTGGTGATCAACTCGATTGACCCCGCCAAGGATGTGGACGGGTTTCATATTTCCAATGTTGGCCTGCTGGGCACCGGGCAGAAATCCATGGTTCCCTGCACCCCGCTGGGCTGTCTGATGATGCTGCGCGACCACCACGGGTCGTTGTCGGGGATGAATGCGGTTGTTTTGGGCCGCTCAAACATCGTGGGCAAGCCGATGGCGAACCTGCTGTTGGGCGACAGCTGTACGGTGACCATCGCCCACAGCCGCACCAAAGATCTGCCCGACGTGGTGCGCGGTGCCGATATCGTCGTCGCTGCCGTTGGCCGCCCCGAGATGGTCATCGGCGACTGGATCAAGCCCGGCGCGACGGTAATCGACGTGGGCATCAACCGGATTGACGCACCCGAAAAAGGCACAAATGAAGATGGCAGCGTCAAGACCCGCCTCGTCGGTGACGCCCACTTTGAAAGCTGCGCTGCTGTTGCCGGAGCGATCACGCCTGTGCCCGGCGGCGTTGGCCCGATGACCATCGCTTGCTTGCTGGCCAACACCCTGACCGCCTGTTGCCGCGCGAACGGTCTGGAAGAGCCCGACGGGCTTACGGCTTAGCCCTTACGGTGTGATCCGGGAACGTGGGCAGACCTGTCCACCCTACGGGTTGTCGGGTGACGTTCTGAATGCGTGGGTAAGCCGACTTTTATTTCAAGCGCACATCGAACGACAGCTCTGCGAACCAAAGGGGCTTTTATTGCAACCTGGCGAAGGTCGGCTGCAACGTAAGCGTGTGCTGATCACCCATCGGGTTGTGGCTTGACTGTGTTTGACTGG
>CALGTJ010000165.1 GCA_937901435.1 uncultured Rhodobacter sp.
CTTCCATGCCGTCAAAATGGCTGCGAACGTAAGCCGCGTTGATATGCCCCAAAGGCACGTCGATGCGGGTGCCCACCCCGCCCAGCTTCATGGCAGAGGGCACAATCGCCTTGGCCTCGCCCAACCGCGCGCGCATGGCATAGCCGCCGGGGACGTGCCACAGGGCGGTATGTTCCAACTCTCCCCCCTCGCCCGCCATGGCCGCCTTGCCATAGCCGTCGACCCCGTCCAGACCGCCCATGGCCTCAACCAGACGGTCGGCCATCATCAGCCCGAGGGGTTTCAGGTTCTCCATGGCAGATTGCAGATCCTCGGTATAGCGGCCCGCAAAGGGGTTGCTGACCAGCGCGATCATCGCGGCGCGGCGGCGCGGCACGTCGGGCGCGGGGCCGCGGTCGTGGTGGATGTCCTCGACAAAGAGCATGGTCTTGCGCAGGGTGAACTCAGGCATGGATCGGGTCCTTGTTTTCTATCAGCATCCGAGAGGGGTCAATCACGCAGGTCTCTTCCTGCAACACCAGCCCTGCGGCAATAATCAGATCACGACGGGCGAAATCACGCGCGACAGCCTGTCCGCGCGCAAGGGCGGCGTGTTTCTCTGGCGTGGCCAAGACGGGCACGCCAACGGTCACCAAACGCGCGCCAAGGTCGCTGTCGGGGGCGAGTTCCTGCGCGGGTCGTCGTTCAATCCCGGAACGCCCCGGCAGGTCCACCGCATTGGCGATCAGGGTTGCGGCGGCGTCAGCGGCGGCGGCACAACGTGCCAGAACCGTCACGCTATCAGCAATCCCAAGCGAATGACTGCGCCCGCCCCAGCCAGAGGTCGCCATACCGCGCACAGGCGTATCGGCACCAATCGTTATCATGCCAAAGCCGGGTGCGGCGGCGACCATGGTGTGACCCTCGCCCAAATGAAACGCCACGTCGCCCCCGTTATTCACATAGGCCTTGTCGATCTGCGGATCAGCCTGAATCGCGCAGAGCATCTCATCCGCAACAGAACCCGCCACCGCAGCCATGGGCGTGATGAATTGATCAAAGCGAGAGACAGCCGTGATCATGCGCCGCGCGACAGGATCAAGAACATCTGGCCAAGGTCTTTGTCCGCGCAGTTCTGGCAAATGCACCACAAGGTCACCCAGCAGGGTCTCGAACCGCGCAATCAGCCGCGTGTAGGCGGCCACGCGTCCCGGACCAAAGACCTCGATAACGAGATCAATTGGCCCGTGATGCAGGTGAAGGCGCCGCCCATCCGGCAACATGGCAGCCTGCGCGGGGTGCATCAAGTCCGCCCTGCCGGGCCGACACGCTGCACCGCCGCGCCGTATTCGCCGCCGTTTCGCAGGATATCACCCAGATCACGCACCGCGCCGTCGTGACCGCCCAAAGCCCGGTACTCTGCGCGGCTCAGCGTGAATTCCAAAGGCGCGACCAGAGCGGGGGTTGGCACATAGCCAAAGGCGTTGTCAGGCATCCCCAGCACATCCGCCATGATCGTAATGCCACCGCCGGGCCAGACATAGACGGGCTCGCCGCCGCAGGTAACGCTGGTCTTGAGGGCATGAACCGATTGGGTCAGCTTTACCGGATTGCGGGTGACTCCGGCACGCAAAGAGCCGCCAGCGCCGCCCATGAACAACACCGTACAGAGCGCGGGTTCGCAGTTTTCCGCGATCAGGTCGACCGTGGGGCGCAAGGCCTCTGGCAGATCAGCATGCTGAGGGATCAACGCATCGTCCAGCACGTAATAGGCGAATTGCTCGCCAGTCGTGGACACCATCAACAAGGTCAAACCGGGCCGCGCGCCTTTTTTCGCCAGCCACGGGCCAAGGATGGTCAGCGGGTCTTCGATATCGGTGCCCCCCCAGCCCTGCCCCGGTTCAGCCACCTGAAAATAGCGCCCCGGCGTGGACCGCCTGCCCTTGATGCGAATGCCCGTGTCAGGCCAGCTGATGACCTTGCCCGCCTGATGCTCTGATACAACGCCGGTGATATGGTCATCCACAATCACCACCTCATCCACCAGCCCCTGCCACTGCGAGGCGAACATGCCGATGGTGGCAGACCCACAGCCCACGCGCATGCGTTCCTCGCGCACGCCGTCCACAATTGGCGGCTTGCCCGCTTGTACGATCACCTCTGCCCCGTCGTCGATGCTCAGGGTCACAGCCTCTCGGTTGCACAGGCACAAAAGGGCGTCACAGGTCACGCGGCCTTCACCCTTGGACCCGCCTGTCAGGTGATCGACACCGCCCAGCGACAGCATCTGAGAGCCATATTCAGAGGTCATCACATGGCCAATCACCTCGCCATCCGCCCGGACCTTTGCGCCCTCGTGGCCAAGATGGCGGTCGGTGTCGATTTTCACTTTCACACCGCAGTAGCTAAAGATCGCCTCTGTCACGACAGTCACGAAATCCACGCCATCCCGTTGAGAGGATACAATAAAGGGCGCGGGCTTATAGTCGGGATAGGTGGTGCCCGCGCCAACGGCAGTGACGAAAAGGGCGCCGTCCGGCACAACGGACCCATCCCAATCCGAGGCAAGGAAGGGCACGACAGGGCCACCAGAGGCGATGCGCTGGTCAATGACGGTCAGGGGATCGCAGCGGATAATCTTGCCGCCCGCGTTGGCGTAACGATCACAGGCACCGGTTTGCCCTTCGGCCACATAACACATGACAGGACAGGCATCGCAGCGGATCTTTTCCGCCTTGCCTGCTTTTGGGTCGGGTTTTGGCATTTCCTCGCCAGAGGCATCGGCGCGCGTGGTCATCGGACCGCTCTTATGGCGGCCAGCACGCGGTGTGGCAGCGCGGGAAGATGCGTGATGCGCGCACCGCTGGCGTGGCGGATGGCATTGAGGATCGCGGGGGCAGTGGGGATCAGCACGTGCTCTCCGAGGCCCTTCAGGCCCATCGGCCCCTCTGGATCGGGCTTTTCGATCAAGATCGAACGGATGTCCGGCATGTCGCCAATCGTCGGGATCAGGTAATCATGCAGGTTCTCGGTGCGACCGGGAATATATTCCTCCATCAAGGCCATGCCAAGCCCCTGCGCGATGCCCCCCTCGACCTGCCCCTCTGCCAGCAGCGGGTTGATCACGCGACCAAGGTCATGGGCGGCGACCATGCGCACAACGCGCGTGGTGCCAAGGCGCATGTCCACCTCGACCTCGGCCATCTGCGCGCCGTAACCATAGACCGCATAGGGCGTGCCCTGCCCGTTCTCATCAAGGCCAGCGGTAGGCGGGTCATAAGTTTCCTGCGCGCTGATCGCATAGCCGAATGGGTCGGTTTCAACGTCGGCAAGGTGTATGCGGCGCTGCACCTTGCCTTCCGAGACCGTCAGAATGCCATCCGTCAAAGTGATCTGCGCCTCTGGCCCCAGATTGCTCAGCGACAGGATCCTGGCCCGCAACGCCTGCCCCGCCAGCATAGCGGCCTTGCCGGTGACAAAGGTCTGCCGCGAGGCAGAGGTTTTGCCGCAGTCGGGCGTAAGGAAGGTATCGGGACCGATCAGTTCGAACTGCCCGACAGGCAGACCAAGAGCATCCGCGCAGATCTGTGTGATCACGGTATTAGAGCCCTGCCCGATGTCCGTTGCGCCTTGATGCAGGGTCAGAACGCCCCCGGCGGTGATGCCGACACGCACGGTCGAGGGGTTGGGCAGGCCCGTATTGCCGCAGCCGTACCAGCACGAAGCAACTCCGACGCCGCGCCTTACATGAGGTGCGATCTCTGCCGGTTGCGCCATCGCTTTTGCCCAAGCCGGGCGCAGGGCCTCAAGGCAGTCGCGGATACCGACACCATAGAGTTCCTGCCCACAGACCGAGGTATCCCCATCCTGCAAGGCGTTGAGAATGCGAAACTCCAGCCGATCCAGCCCTGCAGCCAAGGCGAGATCATCGTATAGCGTTTCTTGAAGGATCGCGGCCTGTGGTACGCCAAACCCCCGGAACGCACCCGACGAGGGCCCGTTGGTGTGAATGGCGCGCGCCTCGGCGCGGTAGTTGGGCGTAAGGTAGGGACCAGAGGCATGGACGGGAACGCGCACCGCCACCGTCGGACCCCAACTGGCATAAGCGCCGGTGTTGAAATCGCCCTCAAAGACCATGCCAGTGACACGCCCCGTCGCATCCGCGCCGATCCGGGCGGTCATGCGCGAGGGGTGCCGTTTGGTCGTGGACATCATCGAGTCCGAGCGCGAATAGATCATCCGGCAGGGCCGCCCGGTCTTGAGCGCGGCAAGCCCGATCAGCGGTTGCAGGGACAGATCCAGCTTGGACCCAAACCCGCCCCCCGCCGCCGCGGGGATGATCCGCACGCGGTCTTGCGGCAGGTCCAGCACCAAGGCCAGATCGTCGCGGTCCATCACCGGGGCCTGCGTGCAGGCCTGAACCACCAGCGTGTCGCCCTCGATCCAGGCGATGCCAGCCTCGGGTTCGATATAGGCGTGCTCTATATAGGGCGTGTCGATTGCGCCCTCTGCCAGATGCACGGCAGAGGCAAGAGCACTGGCACTGTCACCACATTGCACAAAGCCCTTGATCAACAGGTTTTCCCCGCGTGCCTCATGCACGAGGGTTGCGGGCCTGTGATCCAGATCTATAGCGATTTCTTCGGCCTGCCACGTGATCGGGAATGCCGCGAAATCCAGCGCATCCAGCGTGGCGGTTTCACCCACCACAATCGCCACCGCCTCGCCGCGATGCCGGGTGCGCTGCTCGGCCAGTGCGGGTTGGTCGGCAAAGACAGGAATGACACCAAAGGCATTGCGACCGGGAATATCATTTGCGGTTAAGACTTGCACGGTGCCGGGGGCAGTCTGCGCCCAGCCCGTCACATCGCCCAAAGCAAAGCTGGCAGCATGATGAGGCGAGCGGATTGCGCGGACCTCCAAGGCGTCGAGCGTGGTGTGATCCGCGCCGTAAATCTCTGTCCCGAGGACCTTTTTCACGCCGTCCAGCCGCTCGAGCCGCGCGCCCACCGCCGCGCCAGCCACAGGCATCTCAGGTTCGGGTATGGCATGTGCAGACGCAGAGGCCTCGTCGGGTGTCACGTCACAGACCGCGTCGATGATTTTGGTGTATCCGGTGCAGCGACACAGAACACCGCTCAGCGCATCCTCGACCTGCCCGCGTGTCGGCCTGGGCACCTCGCGCAGCAAGGCCTCGGTCGCCATCAACATCCCCGGCGTACAGATCCCGCATTGCACCGCCCCATGTCGCAAAAAGGCGGCTTGCAGCGCAGTCATACCCTTGGCCGACAGTCCCTCGACCGTCTCAACCGTCGCGTTTTCAACGCGGATCGCGGGCATCAGACACGCGCACACAGGCGCGCCATCCACCAGCACCGTGCAGGCCCCGCAATCACCGGCGTCACAGCCGATCTTGGTGCCGCGCAATCCGATATCCTCGCGCAGCACCTCAGACAGGCGACGACCGGGGCGGGCGGGCACGCTATGGGGCTGGCCGTTCACGGTCAGGGTCATATGATCGAAGGGTTTGTTCATACCGCCGCCCTCGCCAAGGCGCGCCGCACCAGATCCGTCGCTGCATGCAGGCGATAGGCGGCATCGGCACGGATATCGTCGATGGGCGACAGATGTGCGGCAACGCGGTCTTGGGTCACGATCTGGTCAAGGACGGCAACCTGTTGACCAATCAACGCCTGTTCCACCTGCGTCAGTCGCGCGGCCACGGCGCTACAGGCCCCGACTGCGATGGCGGCTTCGGTGATTTGCCCCTTAGTCACAGAGACGCGCACCGCGACCATGGCAATCGAGATGATCAGATACTTGCGCGCTCCGAGTTTCAGGAAATGCCCCTGTCCTCGGGTCGCGTTTTCGGGGATTAGGATCGCGGTGACCATCTCTGCGGGCTTCAGGTCAGTCTGGCGCGCGCCTGTCAGGAAGTCGGACAAGGCCAGCACCCGTTTGCCGTTGAGTGACTGCACCTCAACCGAGGCGTCCAGCGCCAAAAGGCCGGGCACACCGTCGCCCGCAGGGGACGCGGTACAAAGATTGCCCACCAGCGTCCCGGCGTTCTGGATCTGGACAGAGCCGACTTCGCGCGCCGCCAGTTTCAGCCCGTCAAAGGCGGGCGGCAAATCGGCGCGGATCACGTCTGTCCAAGTGGTTGCCGCCCCGATGCGCCAGCCCGCGTCGGTGCGGTGTACGCCCCGCAGACCCTTAATCGCGGTGATATCCAGGACAGGCCCCGCCAAGGATTTCGCCTGCGTCGCCGGGTACAGATCGGTACAGCCCGCGGCAACGCAGATCGGACCTTGTCCGAGCACGGCAAGCGCGTCGCTTAGATCTTGCGGGCGATGATAGGCACTCAATCCAGTCTCCTTTTCGAACCGCTCAAATTTTGCGAGCCTAGCGGCCCCCTGTCAATATGGCGTCAAACACCCATGTATCGCTCTATCCGCGCGTCATCGATACTCAGGTCGCTGGCAGCTACGGTCTCGCGGCTTTGACCATTTTCGATAAACGTCACACGATCCGCCACCGACAGCACCGCGTCGATACGCTGTTCGACCAGCAGGATAGCGACACCCTCGCCGCGCAGACGCAGGATCACATCGCGGATTGCCTCGATCATCGAAGGTTGAAGGCCCTCGGTCGGTTCATCCAGCAACAGCATTTTAGGTTCGATGCACAGTGCGCGGGCAGTGGCGAGCATCTGTTGTTCGCCCCCCGACAGGGTTTGGGCGCGCTGGGTCAGGCGCTCGCGCAGGCGGGGGAAAAGATCCAGCACATGTTCGCGTACAGCACGTCCTGACCCGCGCGTCATCAGGCCGATTTCGAGGTTCTGCGCAACGGTCAGCTCGGTGAACAAGCGCCGCCCCTGCGGGATATAGCCAATGCCGCGCCGCGCGACCTCATGGGCGGGCAGCTTGCTGATATCGTCGCCGTCCAGCACCATCTTGCCGCCCCACAGAGGCAGCAACCCAGTGATCGCCTTCATCGTCGTGGTCTTGCCCGCGCCGTTGCGGCCCAGCAGACAGTGGATCTCTCCCGCTGCCACATCCATGGAAAACCCGCGCAAGACCTGCGCCCGGCCATAGCCCGTATCAATCCCCTCAAGGCGCAGCATCAGCCCGTCCCCAGATAGGCGGATTGCACCGCTTTATCGGCGCGGATGTCTTCGGGGGTGCCCTCGGCTAGGATCTCTCCCAAATTCAGCACCGTGATCCTGTCGGCGGTGTCCATCACCACGCCCATGTTGTGTTCGATCAGCAGGATCGTCGCCTCTGCGGACAGATCGCGCACCAGCGCCTTGAAGGCGGTGATTTCGCTGTCGGCAAGGCCCTGTGTCGGCTCGTCGAGGATCAGCAAACGCGGCTTTTGCGCAAGCCCCATAGCGATTTCCAGCAACCGCTGATGCCCATAGCTGAGGTCGCCCGCAAGGTCATGTTGGCGATCCGCCAGCCCGACGCGGTCCAAGGCGTACGGCACATCGGTTTTCACATCGCCCCCACGACGCCGCACTGCCAAAGCGACGTTCTCATGGGCGCTGAGTTTGGCAAAGACGGACGTGATCTGAAATGTATAGGCCATGCCGCGCTGGATGCGTTTATGCGCTGGCAGTCTGGACACATCCGCGCCATCGAATTCTACGGTCCCCGCGCTGGCCTCGATCCGCCCGCACAGCAGGCCCACAAAGGTGGTCTTGCCCGCGCCATTGGGACCGATCAGGGCGCGGATTTCGCCTTTGGGCAGGTCGAAATTCACGTCATGCACGGCCCGCAGACCCGCGAAACTCTTGGACAGACCTCTGGTCGACAGCAGACTCATGGCAGCCAGCGCCACAGTCGCGCGCGCAACTCTCCGCCGATGCCTTGGGGTGCGAAGAGGGTCAGAAGAACCAGGACCACACCAACGATCAGCATATAGGCTGTGGTCAAACCGCTGGCGATATCAATCAGGTAAAAGGTGAAAAGTGCCCCGATAAACGGCCCGATCAAGGTGCCCGCACCACCCAACAACACCCACAGCAACGGCAGTATTGAATACTGCACCGTGGCAAAGGTCGCCCCCGCGTAGCCGAACAGCAGCCCATAAAACGCACCGGCAGCGGCAGAGATCGTGCCGGACAGGATCACCGCGCCCCATTTGTGACGGAACACGTCATAGCCCAGCATCTGCGCGCGGTCTTCATTCTCGCGGATCGCGATCAGGACTTTACCAAAGGGGCGCTGGACCACCCACATCGAGACCAGCAAACAGACGCTGAACAAGGCGAAGGCCGCGAAATACCGCTCTGTCGGCTGGGAAAGGTCGATGCCAAGAAAGATGCGCTCTGCCTGTTGGATGACAAAGCCCTCGTCGCCGCGTGTGTATTCGCCAAAATAGAGGACCGTCAGATAGACCGCCTGCGCGAACATCAGCGTCACGATCATAAAGGCCACGCCAACGGTGCGCAGCGCCAGCGCGCCAACCGCCGCCGACAGGGCGACACCGGCCAGCAGCCCCATCAGAACCGCAGGGCCGGGCGAAAAGCCGAAATGCCGGATCGACAGGGCCATACCATACATGCCAGCCGCAAAGAACATTGCATGCCCGAGGCTAAGCAGGCCTGTGTAGCCAAAGAGGATGTTAAACCCGATGGCATAGGTGGCCAGCACCATGATCCGGGCCAAATTGCCTTGGTGGTAGGCGGGCAAAAGGAATTGCAGCACGAACAGTAGCGCCAAAAGCCCCAGATGCAGGCCAAGCGATTTCTGCACGTCACTCATGCGGCGCGGGTTCCGAACAGGCCTTGTGGGCGGAACACTAGGACAAGGGCGACCAGCAGCGTGGCGATGATTTTTGCCAGCGTCGGTGTGAAAAACACGCTGATGATACCGTCAGACATGCCAATCAGGATCGCGGCGACCACAGTGCCCGGCAGACTGCCAAGCCCGCCGATGATGACCACGATAAAGCTCAGCAATAGTGGATCATGCCCCATCAGGTAATGCGCCTGCTGGATCGGCACCACCAGCACCGCACCCAAAGCCGCCAAAGCCGCACCAAGGCCAAAGACAAAGGCATAGACCCGCTCTATCGGGATGCCAAAGGCCTGCGCCATCTCTCCGTCCAGTTGCGTCGCGCGCATGATCAGGCCGATCTTGGTCCGCGTCATCAGCACCCAGACGCTGACCATCACCGCCGCAGCCGCGCCGATCACGAACAGCTTGTAGGACGTGATCGACGGCGCGCCCCAGCCGGTTGGAAAATAGACTTTGGGAAAGCCTGCGGACCAATCCAGCAAAGGCAACAGGATGCGGCTGTTAAAGGGCGCCTCGACCGGCCGCGCCTCTGGTCCGTAGGTCATCAGGGTGACCTGCTGAATGATATAAAGCAGGCCAATGGTGGCAACGATGGTGCGTTCGGGATCATAGTTGATGCGTTTGAGGATCGTCATATCCGCCAGTGCTGCGATCAGCCCGACCAGCAGGGGCGCGACCACCAGCGCGGCCACGAACCCGAACGCCGGATGCCCGCCGATAGCCGTGGCGATCCACCACGCCAGCACCGCGCCGAGCATGAAGAATTCGCCATGCGCCACGTTGACGACGCGCATCACGCCAAACACCAGCGACAGGCCCAGCGCGGTCAGCATCAGCACCGCCGCCGTCACCGCGCCCTCAAGCGAGGCAAGCATAAGATAGGGTCCAAAATCCATGCGTGAACGATGCCCGCGAGTTTCGGACAGAGCAAGGGGTTTCAAGAGCCGATTACAGGCTTACTCTTGATCCCGAACGAGACGTGTTCGATTTGCATCCCTCGCGGGCAGGGCGGGTTCAATCACCCGAAATATTATCGAGATCGCAATATTCGAAATCGACGACTTCAAGTTCGTGATCATCGCTCAGCGCCTTGATGTCTCCGGTGTTTAGCATCAGGTCGCCTGCGGCCAGATTTCGGAGTGAAATGCCGGCTTTCTTCACCGCGCGGGCTCTGATCAACGGTGTGGTGCGCCCGGGGGACATATAATTCGCAATCGCAGAATTGTTGTTTGTGATAGGCACATTGGCCGAAGCTTTGGCAAGATTGCCCGGACCAAAGCCAGCCCCACCCGCCATGGTCAAAGAGGTATTGCTTGATTGGGACAGCAGCACGGTCAACCCATTCGTCTCATGCACATCCGTGACAACAAGCCAGTCCTTTTGCCAATCGCCCGCCTTTAGAAGTTTGGCAAGTTTTTCGCCCAAATCACCAAGGTGCCTCACGGAAAGGGGAGTGACATCGGAACCATGATAGACCATCGAGTTCTTTTTCTCAAAGGACACCTTGACCTCGACATCGATTTTCACGCCATCCACAACGCCAGAGCCGCTGCCGGTTACATCCGCAATTGTGACCCCCTCTGATTGCAGGGTCTCAACGGTGGACACAGCACCCCTGTCAATTTCAGGGTCGATACCGAATTTGTCCTTTATGTTTCCTAGTTTGGTGAAGGCACCGCCAAGGTTCTTGGACCCACTTACGGTGCCGTAATCTCCAATTTCCAACAAGGTATTGGGCGGCCAAACAACTTGGTAGCCAAATTTGTTCTTCATGGCCTTTGCGTAATCTTTGGGAAATCCCATTGCTTCAATCCTTAATTTTGGGGCACTGCCGTAGAAATAGGGTGAAACAACTATGAAGGGCTTTGCTAAATTTTCAATCGCTTTTTAGGGTGGAGGCCCCGGATCACGTCCAGAGCCTCTTGATGTTTTGGGTCAGACCGACAGCGTCAGAAAGACTGCGTCGTGTAATCCACCTCGTCCGGGTACAGCGTGTCCTCGATGCTGGTGCTGTGGACACGCACCAGTTTTCCGCTTTGGACCTGCGAGATATATTGGTGCCCAAAGACCTGATGCGTTCTGCCATTGAACAGCTTTGCGCCCTGCGGATGGGCCATGCCTTCGGGCATGTCTGTCATCGCCTCGACCGCTTCGATCAGTTTTGCACGGTCCTCGATCCCTGCGTAACCTGACGCCTCCATCCCTGCCTTGATCACATGCAGCGTTTCCCAGCACCCGAACATATGCGCGTAGGTCGACACATCCGCCGGATCGCTGATCGAGGCGCCATTGTCATCAACGCCCACAGCGGCCCGGAACGCCTTGTCATATTCGGTCTGGTCGGCCTGTGCATAGCGCGGATTGCCCTCCCAGAAATAGCTGCCCTCAAGGAAATCCAGCCCCGGCGAGGCGACATCAACCGCCTCCAGCGAGTCGATAAAGCCAAAGATCGCAGGCGCAGAGGGACCAAAGAATTCGCCCAACTCCTTGACAAAGGTCAGAACGGCGGGGCCGACCATGACGTGATACAGCACCTCTGTATCGCGCGGGATCTTGGGGAAGTATTTGGTGAACGACGTCTCTGACGGCGGCACCGCGATCAGTTCCAGAACCTCGCCACCCTGTTCCTTGATCGCGGCGGAAAAGAAGTCGCGGTGATCGTGACCAAAAGCAAAGTCCGGGTAGATCATCGTGACTTTCTTGCCCAGATTTTCGGCCACATAGGGCGCCATCGCCTGAACCTGCGATTTCACATCTGTGATACCGGGCTGCATCGTATAGCGGTTGAGCATGCCAGAGGCCACGTGATGCCCCTCAGAGACTACGAAATACGGCAGTTTCAACTCGCCAGCCCGCGGCGCAGAGCCAATGACAACATGGGAAAAGAGCGTGCCAAAGGCCACGTCGCAATTGCTTTGCGTGGCGAACTTTTCCAGCACCTCTGCACCGCGCTTGGGATCGGTGCCGTCATCCTCTGCCACGATCTCGACCATGCGGCCATTGATGCCGCCACCGTCGTTGATCAGCTTGACCGCCGCATCGGTGGTGCGCCCGTACCAGCGCCCATAGGCGGCCCCGATGCCGGTGACATGCTGCTGAAATCCGATCTTGATCGGGGCGGCGGTCTGCGCATTGGTGTAGCGCGCCCAAAGCGGCAGAGAGGCCGCCGCCGTACCAGCTGCCAGCGTTTTCAGCGCACCGCGTCTGTTCAGCTTTGCCCCTGTCGTCGTTGTTTTCGTCATATCGTCAACCCCCGTGTCAGCTGTTTTCTGCGCCCGGCCCAATGGGCCTCGCCTGCTCACGCAGTGTGCAAAAGGGTTGAGCGCCTGTCCAATGAAATCTTGAGGCACGCTCAAAACCTTGGCGAGGCCAGCAGCCAAAGCCCAAAAAATGTGTAGCCGACCATGAACAGGGCAATCGGCGCCTGGCTGAGAACCGCGCGCCGGGTCGAGCCAAAGTGGCGCACCGCCACCACATGGGCCACAAGCACCGCCAGAACATGCCCGATGACCACCGCGCTGGCCTGAGACAAAAAGATCACCCGCACGCTGGATTGCTGGTTGAAAAACCCGGTCGTGACATAAAACTCGCCCAGCCCCAGCCAGTCGGACCCGTTCAGGAACGGATCGGACAGGGCGACAAGCGTATACTGGCTTTCGACCAGAAAACTCGGCAGGTAGTGCGCCACATGATAGCCAAGCGCGATGGGCAGGATGCTGGGCGCGAACAGGTAAAAGGCGTGGCGCAGACCCATAGGACTGGCCGCAAGCATCAGGCCCAGTTTGAACGTGATCAGCAGGACACCCAGCAAGGCAAGGTTCGCCAAAAGCACGCCAGCCGCGTTTTGCAGGATCACCGCAGAACGGCCCGGAAACTCCAGCGGGTTTATGTCAAGGCGGGCCAGCCACCAGAACGTCTCGTTCAGCCCGTCAAAGCTGCCCGTGCCCAAAAGCAGGGTGATCATTACGGCAAGGATCAGGGGCATCCGCCCGGCGTTGGCAATCTGCCAGCCGGGCAAACCGATCCGCAGGCTTCCGCCCCGGCGCGCCAGCATCCCAAAGCGCGCATAAGCGGTCATCATCAGGGTGATCCCTTCGGCCCGACGCAGCCAGCGGGGGCCAAAGATCACTGCCATCAGCGCGGTGAACAGCCAGTATAGCCCCACAATGCGCGCCAGACGCGCAGGATCAGACGGCGCAGGATCTGCCAGCAAAAGATAGGAAAACGCCAGAAAGCTAAGCACGCCCATGGCCAGCCCAAGACCCGCAGGCAGACGCAGCACAGGTGGCCCGAACGTCTGAAGCAGCAGACGCAGCGGCCCGGTCCAAGGGTTCACATAAGCCCAAAGGTCGCCGATCAGGCCCTGCACCGTGACGAAACCGATCCAGAACACAGTCCAGACCATCAGCGGCAAAGGATTGGACAGTGGGTCGCGCGGCCCGTCAAACCCGGCCCAGATCAACAGGGACAGCAGGAAAAACGACGCCATGCTGGTTACGGGCCGGATGCGCCGCGCACTGTGACGCGTCAGGCGTCTTGTGCGAAACACTGCCTCGACGCTACGCGCGGGCAGCACGCCCAGCGCCAGCACCGTCAGAACCACCACCGCGACCCCGGCCCCGGTGTAGAAATCGGTTGGCAGCAGCAGCACGAATCCCTGCTCTGAGGCATGAGCATTGGCCGCGCCGGGCCATGCCAGAGCGGCGATCATTAACTTGAGAATTACATCTGTCGCTTTATGGTGCATGACACGGACGATACCGAAAAGGAGTGCCGATGAAAGGGCTAAGACTGCTGATCGCGCTGGTCTGTTTCTCTATTGCTGGGGCCGCCTTTTATTTTCAGGGCGACGGCGTGCCCAAAATCTCGCTAAGCGATGCCGTTTTGCAACCGATGGGCGCAGGCCACGCGCTGACGCTGAAGATCGACAATCCCGGCTGGTCGGAACGCCTGATCGAGGTGTCTACCGACGACACCGGACCCGCGATGCTGACAAGCGGCGCGCCTGTGCTAGGCCTTCCGGCAGAGAGCAGCCCAAGTCTTGCCATGGACGGCGTGCACGCCATGATCATGGGTTTGGGGGATGTCGAGGACGGGCGTTTGGTGCCTGTGCGGCTGATGTTTGAGCGCGGCGGAGAAATCATCACGCGTGCAAGGGTCGATACAACGGCGATGATGGATCACAGCACCGCGTTCAATGTGCCACCTGGCGAACCCGCGCCAAAGCTAAGCATCACCGTCACCCCGCATGGCTCTGGCTGGAACGTATTGGCAGAGGTGCAGGACTTTACCTTTTCCAAATCCGCCGTTGACGGGCCGCATCAACCCGGCATTGGCCACGCGCATCTTTATCTTAACGGGTTGAAGCTACAGCGCATGTATGGGCCAGAGGCCCGCATCGGCGCGCTGCCCCCCGGCACATATGAAGTGCGCGTGACGGTCAATACCAACGACCATCGCGCCTATTCGGTGAACGGGACACCCGTCACCGCAGCCGCAGAGATCACCGTGGATTGACTTTCGCGTCTGGCGCGGCGTTCACTTGGCCCGATCAGGCACAGAGGGGCGAAGAGTATGACATCGCAGAGCAAAGGCTTTGTTGTGGGCGTCGATGTGGGCGGCACGTTTACGGATCTTGTGATGATCGACCAAAGCAACGGCGCAGTGCGGCTGGCCAAGGTTGCCAGCACGCTGGACAATCAGGCGCATGGAGTTTTGGCGGCTTTGTCAGAGGCCGAGGCCGATATGGCTGCGCTTGATCTGATCGTGCATGGCACAACGACCACCACCAACGCTGTGCTGGAACGCAAGCTGAGCAAAACCGGGCTGATCACCACGGACGGCTTTCGCGATGTGTTGGAACTGGGGCGGCGCACCCGCCCGCAAGCCTATGGAATGAAAGGCGAATTTCACCCCATCATCCCGCGGAACCTGCGCCTTGAAGTCCCCGAAAGGATGGATGCGGCGGGCGAGGTTGTCATCGCTCTGGACGAAGACGCGCTGCGCGCTGCCGCTGATAAGTTGCTGGCGATGGG
Source organism: uncultured Rhodobacter sp. (assembly GCA_937901435.1). The sequence continues at coordinate 14,816 of CALGTJ010000165.1, forward strand.
GTGTGAATCCGTGGTCATCCACTTCCTGCACGCCTACGCCAACCCCACCCATGAATTGCGCGCCGCCGAGATCCTGCGAGAGGTCTGGCCAAACGGCTACATCACTCTTGGCCATGCCCTGTTGTCAGAAAGCCGCGAATTCGAACGGGGGGTGACCGCCGCCGTCAATGCCTCGGTCCAGCCCCTGCTGGCACGCTATATTTCGCGGCTGGAAACGGCCTTGTCCGATGGCGGATACACAGGCGAATTGCTGGTGATGAACGGCAATGGCGGCATGGTCTCTGCCAGCCGTGTCGCAGAAGAAGCCGCCAAGACAGTGATGTCCGGCCCCGCCTCTGGCGTGATGGCGGCGGCCTATTCGGGACGCGCGGCGGGGATCCTTGATCTGATCACATATGACATGGGCGGCACCTCTACCGATGTGGCGTTGATCAAGGGCGCAGAGCCGTCCGTTTCGAATGAAACAGAGATCGAATACGCCATGCCGATCCATGTTCCCATGGTCGATGTGCGCACGGTCGGCGCGGGCGGCGGGTCGATCGCGCGGGTCAATGCGGCGGGCTTGCTAGAGGTCGGACCGCAGAGCGCCGGGGCCGTGCCGGGGCCGATCTGTTACGGGCGCGGCGGGGTCGAGCCGACGATTTCAGACGCCAACCTGCTGCTGGGGCGGCTGGACCCCGCGCGGCTGACAGCGGTCAAGGGGGGCATTTCACTGGACGACGTGCGCGCCATTTTTACCTCGAAACTCGCCACGCCTCTGGGCGTTGACGCCACCCAAGCCGCCGCTGCCGTCATTCAGGTCGCCAATATGCGCATGGCGGGCGCGATCCGCATGGTCTCTGTCTCGCTGGGGGCCGATCCGCGGGATTATGCGCTGTTCGCCTTTGGCGGGGCCGGGCCTCTGCACGCCTGCGCCTTGGCGCGCGAACTTAGCATCCCGCGTGTGTTGATCCCGCCACGCCCCGGTATCACCAATGCCATTGGATGCGCCGTGGCCGATCTGCGCCACGACTTTGTGCGCACGATCAATCGGCCTCTGGATACGCTGAGTATGGACGATCTGCGCGCCGTCTTTGAAGCGCAGGCCAGCGAGGGCGAGGCGTTGATCGGCGGTGAAACCGTGGCGTTGAAGGGTCTGCGACGGGTCCATTCGCTGGACATGCAATTCATCGGCCAGACCCATCTGATCCGTGTGCCCCTGCCCGACATCACCCTGACCCAAGACGCCCTGCGCGCCCTCTTTGAGCAAGTCTATTTCCGCCGCTTTCGCGTCGAACTGGCCCAGATCCGCGCCAATGTGGTGAATGTGAACACCTCTGTGATCGGTGAGCGCCTGCCGATTGATCTGGCCACACTCATCGACCCTGCCGGGCGCAAGGCGACGTTGCAAAAGGCCCAGCGCACCATGCGCCCGGTCTATTTCGACGACTGGCATGACACGCCGGTCTATCGTCGTGACCTCTTGCCCCTCGACGTGGAACTGCGCGGTCCCGCGATCCTGGAACAGATGGACACCACCATCCTGATCGAACCCGGCGACGTGGCGCGGGGCGATACCCAAGGCAACCTAATCATTGAATTGGGAGAGACCGCATGAGCGTCGATCCGATCACCCTGTCCGTCATCCAATCCGGGTTGCAACAGGTCTGCGACGAGATGGATCTAAGCTTTAGCCGCGCCGCCTTTTCACCCGTGATTGCCGAGGCCAACGACCGCTCTGACGGGATTTACAGCGCAGAGGATGGCGCGCTGATTGCCCAAGGTGCAGGCGGCCTGCCGGTCTTTGTCGGCACGATGCAATATTCGACGCGCACCCTGATCGAGATGATCGCATGTGGTCAGGTCGCCGCGCCCAAGCCCGATGACATCTATATCGTCAACGACCCCTATCTTGGGGGCACGCATCTGATGGACGTGCGTTTTGCCCGGCCGTTCTACCGCAATGGCGAGCTGTATTGCTGGCTGTCCAATACCGGACATTGGCCCGATACCGGCGGTGCGGTCCCCGGTGGGTTTTCGGCCAGTGCGACCTCTGTCGAACAAGAGGGCCTGCGCCTGCCGCCTGTGCGTCTGTTCAAAGAGGGCGTGCTGGACACCGAAATCTATTCGATCATCTGTTCCAACATCCGCGTGGCCGATCAACGGATTGGCGATGTAAAGGCGCAGGCGGCGGCGCTGATCGTCGGTGAAGAGCGGCTGAATGCGCTGATGGATCGTTATGGTGATGAAACGGTGACAGAGGCAATCGCCGAATTGCGCCGTCGCTCCGCCCGGCAGATGCGCAGCTTTATCGAGGCAATCCCCGAGGGCACTTGGGGCGCCTCGGCTTGGGTTGATAGCGACGGCGTTGTGGATGAGCCGCTGGAAATTCGGCTGGCCGTGACGCGCACGGGCGACGATTTGACCTTTGACTTCACCGGCTCCAGCGCGCCTTGCATTGGGCCGATGAATTCGGTGCGTGCCACGACGCTTAGTTCTGTTTACCTCGCCATGCGCCATATCTTTCCAGAGGTGCCAATCAGCGCGGGCGCGTTCGAACCTTTGCAGGTCACCGGCATCGAAGGCACCTTTCTGGATGCGCAATATCCCCGCCCCGTGTCGGGCTGCGCCGCCGAGGTCAGCCAACGCATCGCAGAGGCGGTGTTTGCCGCGCTGGTCCCCGCCCTGCCCGACCGGATCACCGCCGCGCCCGCAGGCACCAGCGGGAATTTTGCGCTGGGTGGGCATGACCCGGCGCGGGGGCGGGATTTTGTGATGTACCAGCTGTCGGGGGGTGGATATGGCGGCAATGCCGATCATGACGGTCTCAGCAATGGCTGTTCCACCATCGGAATTTCCAAAGCACCCCCCATCGAGATCATGGAGCAGGCGTTTCCCGTTCTCTATCGCCATTACAAGCTGCGCGAAGGATCTGGGGGCGCGGGCACTCATCGCGGCGGTTTTGGTCTGGATTACATGATGGAATTGCGGCGCGGCGCGGCCAAGGCCAGCTTTGTCATGGATCATGGCCGGTCCGGTCCGCAAGGCGCGCTGGGTGGCAGGGATGGCGCGGTGAATACTGTGACAGTCTGGCAAGATGGCATAGCCCACAGGCCGCCGCACCTCAGCAAGGAGCAGGATATTCCGCTTGCTGTTGGCGACCGCGTGCATGTTCAAACCCCGGGCGGTGGCGGATATGGCCCCGCTATGATCCGCGATCCGCATGCCGTGGTGACAGATGTGTTGCTTGGATACTACACAGAGGCGCAGGCTAAACAGCTTTTTGGCGTTATTCTCACTAAAGGACAACTTGATATAGACGCTACTCGCGCATACCGTGCAAAGATGAACGACGAATAACCCGTTAACAGCGCAGCCAAATCCACAACTCTTGTTGTTTTTGCAAATGATTTTCGGAAGGACAGCACCGCCATGTCCAAAATGGCCACACTTGTCTTAATTGCCTGCTCGTCGCTTTTGATCACAACTATGGGTCTTGCGCAGAATGCCTTGGGTGGCCCTGTTATCCTGGAACTTCGTCACGAGGCTTTGCCCGACCCCCTGTGTCAGCGTAGTTGTCCGCCGCTCTATTTTTCCTCTATTTCTCAGGT
>CALGTJ010000166.1 GCA_937901435.1 uncultured Rhodobacter sp.
AAGTGCAGCGCCTCTGAGGCCTTGTCCAGATCACTTTTGCCCAGGCTGGATGCCGCGTAGAAATCAACCAGCCAATTCGAAACAAAGGCGATTTCGGCCCCGGTTTTGTGAAATCCCGCCCGGATCATATTGTTCATTACGGCATCCTGATGATGCCCGGTATCAAATGACATGGCAGGTGTCGCCGCCGCACCCAGTCCTGCGGCAAGAAGCCAAGGAAGAGTATACTTCATTGGGATATCCTCTTATAATTTATCAAACATCAACACTTAAAATTCTACTTAAACGGTAGGGGGGCTTTGATCGTCCGTCAAGCCCGCCCGAACCGCTTGCTCCGCCCGACGCGCTATCCTAAGAAAGGGCGGCAAACGCCATCCAGGATCTGACCCATGCTTGACCTCACCTTTGAAGCGCCGAAACCCAAAGTGATCCAAGGGGCTCAGCACGATTGGGAACTGGTGATCGGCCTTGAGGTGCACGCGCAGGTGTCGAGCCGGGCCAAGCTGTTTTCCGGCGCCTCGACAGAGTTCGGCGCAGAGCCCAATTCCAACGTCGCCTTTGTGGACGCGGGCATGCCCGGCATGTTGCCCGTGATCAACGAAGGCTGTGTGGCGCTGGCCGTGAAAACCGGGCTGGGCCTGAAGGCGCAGATCAACCTGAACTCAGCCTTTGATCGCAAGAACTACTTTTACCCCGATCTGCCGCAGGGCTATCAGATCAGTCAGCTGTACCACCCCATCGTGGGCGAAGGCGAGGTCTTGGTCGAGGTGTCGCCCGGTGTGGCGCGCGTCGTGCGCATCGAGCGCATCCATCTGGAACAGGACGCGGGCAAATCCATTCACGACATGGATCCGACCATGTCCTTTGTCGACCTCAACCGCACCGGCGTCGCCCTGATGGAGATCGTCAGCCGTCCCGACATTCGTGGCCCCGAAGAGGCGGCCGCCTATGTGGTCAAGCTGCGCCAGATCCTGCGCTACCTCGGCACCTGCGACGGCAACATGCAAAACGGCAATCTGCGCGCTGATGTGAACGTCTCTGTGTGCCGCCCCGGCCAGTACGAAAAATATCAGGCGACGCAGGATTTCAGCCACCTCGGCACCCGCTGCGAGATCAAGAACATGAACTCCATGCGCTTTATCCAGCAGGCCATCGAGGTCGAGGCCCGCCGCCAGATCGCCATCATCGAGGGCGGCGGTAAAGTCGATCAGGAAACCCGCCTCTATGATCCGGACAAGGGCGAGACCCGGTCGATGCGCTCCAAGGAAGAGGCGCATGACTACCGCTACTTCCCCTGCCCTGACCTCTTACCGCTGGAGATCGAACAGGGCTGGGTCGATGACATCGCCGCCTCGCTGCCCGAACTGCCCGACGCCAAGAAGGCGCGCTTTATGGGCGAGCTTGGCCTGACCGCCTATGACGCTTCTGTCCTGACGGCGGACGTGGAAAACGCGGACTACTTTGAACAGGTCGCCAAAGGGCGCGACGGCAAACTCGCCGCCAATTGGGTGATCAATGAACTCTTTGGGCGTCTGAAAAAGGATGGCGACAAGGATATCACCGACAGCCCCGTCAGCGCAGAGCAACTGGGTGGGATTATCGAATTGATCTCCTCCGACGCCATCTCGGGTAAAATCGCCAAGGACCTCTTCGAGATCGTCTATACCGAGGGCGGCGACCCCGCCGAAATCGTTGAGACGCGCGGTATGAAGCAGGTCACAGATACCGGCGCGATTGAGGCCGCCGTCGACCAGATCATCGCCGACAACCCCGAACAGGTCGAAAAAGCCCGCCAGAACCCAAAATTGGCCGGCTGGTTCGTCGGCCAGACAATGAAAGCCACCGGCGGCAAGGCCAACCCCAAAGCCGTGAACGAGATTGTGGCGGCGAAACTGGCCCTCTGACACGCGGGCAAGGCGGCACATATGGGACGGTGGGCGGGGCGCCTTTGCCGTCAGGCAAACAGCGCCGCACCCGTCCCTATGAAATAACGGCCAACAACAGATACAACACCGCCGACGCCAACATCACCGCAACATTTGACCACCCGAGTGCGCCTGCAACACAGACCATAGCAAAGACCGCATTCAACACCCTCTGGCAAAAGATTGCCTTGAGTTTTTCCTTCATCCACTCTCTCATTCCGATCACTCCATTTGTCGGATGGGGTGAGATCTCGTCGGGGGGCGACCCCGACCACAGCTGGTGAAAGAAAGATGCGCGGTCCCGCGACCAAATACGTTGCCGCAAAATTGCGCCGCCGGGTTTGCCGAAAATTGTCAGGAGTTGTGGAAAGTTGTTGGACCTGCCCGCCTTCGCGGCCCTGATCAAACGCAAACGCGGCGAAAAGCGCCTGACGCAGGAAACCCTTGCACTGGATGTCTTTGGCGATCCGACCCGCAAGGGCGACATCAGCCGCATAGAGAACGCCAAACAGACCCCGCAAGAGGCCACGATCCAGCGGCTTTGCGCCGCGCTGAACATCTCGAACGCCGAGCTTGACCCGATCCGCACCGCACGGCCCCATGCGGCGCAACTGGATCACATCCCGACCCTGTCGCGGGAGGAGTTGCAGAACCTTGCCGCGCGGTTCGAGGTGGAAAACCCCTTTGATCAAACCGGCGCCGCCCTGCGCGACTTTCTCACCAAAAAGGCAGAGGAATACCGCAGCTATAAATCCGTCATCGACGCGATTGATGAGCGCACCAAGGGGCTGCACAACCTCAAGGCCGCGGCGCAGGAGGCGGCAGAGCGGCTGGATTTTGCAGAGGTCGAGGCGCTTTTGTCCCGCGTGCAGGAGGTGGAAAAAGAGATCGCCGCCGAAACCGGCGAATTGCGCGCCCGCAACGCCCTGCTGCGGGGCCGGGTGGAAGAGGCCTATCACCTGCTCTACGACGCCGCCGACAGCTTTGCGATCATTGATCCGGTGGAACCTGCCCGACGGCGATCACACTACGGAAGATACTTTTTTGAGCATGGCTTCCGGTATGGCGGAATAGCTCACAGAAAACTTGAAGATCTCCTGACTGGTGCTGCGATTATTGCAGAACCCTTAAACAAAGAAATCTGGGCGAGAATACAAAACAACCTCGGCATCGCCCTGCAAGAGCAAGGCCTCCGCACCAGTGGCGCGGCGGGCACAGACCTGCTGGCCAAAGCCGTTGCGGCCCATGGCAAAGCCCTGACCATCACCACGCAGGCAGAGCACCCCGTGCAATGGGCCGAGACGCAGGAATGTCTGGCGCTTGCGGAACAGGCGATTGCAGATCACGCGGCGACGGGCGATCCCGCCCCGCATCTGCGCGCCGCCCTAAAGCATGTGGAGTCCGCGCTGACGGTCTATGATCCAGAGCATTTGTCCTATCGCCATGACAACGCCACCACCCTGCGCGAGGAGATCCTTGCGCGGTTGGCGCAGACATAGCGCAGCGGCGGTATTCTGGCGGTGGGGCAACACTTGGGCGGGGAATGGCGCGGGGACCCTTGGCCAAGGGCGTCGGGGTTTGCTAGGCTACATCCTTGTTCATTTGTTGAGGGATCCCCATGCCACGATACGAGTATACCGTCGTGCCCGCGCCGAAAAAGCCGGGTAAACTCAAGGGCATAAAAGGCACCGACAACAGATTCGCCGCAGAGCTTGCCAATCTGATGAACGAATACGGCGCGCAGGGCTGGGAATACCAGCGCGCCGATACCTTGCCCTGCGAAGAGCGGCAGGGCCTGACCGGGCGCTCGACCACCTATCAAAACATGCTGGTGTTTCGCCGGGAATTGGACGCACGCCAGCAGGCCCCGACAGGCACAGACGTTGCCCCCATCGTCGAAACGCCCCGCTACGAGCCTGAACCCGTGATGGCCGTGCCGACCTTTCAGACGACGACCGCGCCCGCCCCAAATCCGGCCCCAAAGATCACCGTCTAGACCCCGCCCGAAGGCCCCGCCCCGCGGATCGCCAGACCGGGCGAGGCCCCGCGCGGACCGTCAGGCCAGCCTCCACGCATTATTTCGGGCGGGTCTTCGTAAACAACGAAACCCTAACTTGCGATGTCCAGCGACAGCGCGTGAATGCGCCCGACCAGCTCTGCCCCAAGCGCGCCATGCACGGCGCGGTGCCTTGCGATGCGCGACATGGGCGCAAAGGCTTCTGACCGGATCACCACACGAAAATGGCTTTCGCCGCCTTCTTGGTATCCCGCATGGCCGATATGCTGGTCACTTTCATCAAAGACTTCAAGCCTTTGTGGGGTAAACGACTCACGCAGTTTACCCTCTATTTCCTGTGCAACACTCATTTTTCTCTCCTGCCCTCTTCCAACCTGCTCACAATACCCTAAACTCTTGCGACCGAGTCGAAAAGGCAGGCCCCATGAGCAAATCAGATCCCTTCGGTTTTGACATAAGCGTATCGTCCGACAAAAAGAAGCGCACACGTGGCAAACGTGGCATGTCAGGCGCATTCGAAACCTCTCAACGCGCCTGCGAACATGCAGGCTGTGAAGAACAAGGCCAATACCGCGCGCCCAAATCGCCGGACCACTTGGATGAATACCTGTGGTTCTGCAAAGATCACGTGCGCGAATACAACTTGAAATGGAACTTTTTCAACGGCACGACCGAGGAACAGTTTCAGGAACAGATCGACAAGGACCGGGTGTGGGAGCGCGAGACAAAGCCTTTCGCCAAACCCGGCGAAGAGGCCAAGGCGTGGTCGCGTCTGGGCATTGACGACCCGCATCAGGTGCTGGGCGCGAATGCGACGCGCAACCATGGTAAAGGCACGACAGGTGCGCGCAAACTGCCCCCGACAGAGCGGCGCGCGATTGATATTCTTGAGGCAAAGGATCACTGGACCAAGGCCGAAATTCGCAAGCAATACAAGGCGCTGATCAAGATCCTGCACCCGGATATGAACGGCGGCGACCGCTCTGACGAAGATCGGTTGCAAGAGGTGGTCTGGGCTTGGGATCAGGTCAAGGAAAGCCGGAACTTTCAGGGCTGACCCCGGCGGTTGCGCAGCGCAGAAAGCTTCGCTCAAAAGCGCCTGCAACGAACCGACCAGAGGCGCCCCAGGGGTGCCTCTTTTTTCAACGCGAGCATAAAATGCACAAAGCCTGCGACAAGCCCCCGCATTTCCCCCCGGCCCCGATTGACCTCCCCTTCGTTATCCCCCAGAAAGACCCTCGATCTGGGATTGTCTCGGATTAGGTAACGCTCCCAGACGATGACGAGGTCACAGATGGCAAACGAACCCGCAGATATGACAAAACCAACCGAGGATATTTCGGTCCGCGACGTGTTTGGCATCGACAGCGATATGAAGGTCAAAGGCTTTGCAGAGCCGACCGACCGTGTGCCCGACATCGACAGCACCTATCGCTTTGACCGTGATACGACAATCGCGATCCTCGCCGCCTTCACCTATAACCGCCGCCTGATCATTCAGGGCTATCACGGCACCGGGAAATCATCACATATTGAACAGGTGGCCGCGCGTCTGAACTGGCCCACCGTGCGCGTCAACCTTGACAGCCACATCAGCCGGATCGACCTGATCGGCAAGGACGCGATCAAGCTGCGCGACGGGATGCAGGTGACAGAATTCCAGGAAGGCATTTTGCCTTGGGCGCTGCGCAATCCGACCGCTATCGTGTTTGACGAATATGACGCGGGCCGCGCTGATGTGATGTTCGTCATCCAGCGTGTGCTGGAACATGACGGCAAGCTGACCCTGCTGGATCAGAACGAAGTCATCACGCCCCATAAATACTTCCGCCTCTTCGCGACCGCAAACACGGTTGGCCTTGGCGACACGACCGGGCTTTACCACGGCGTTCAACAGATCAACCAGGCGCAGATGGACCGCTGGTCGATGGTGTCGACGTTGAACTACCTCAGCCACGACGCTGAAACGGCGATCGTTCTGTCCAAAAGCCCGCATTACAACACCGACAAGGGACGCAAGAACATCAGCCAGATGGTCACTGTGGCCGATCACACCCGCACGGCTTTCATGGCAGGCGATCTGTCCACCGTGATGAGCCCGCGCACCGTCATCAGCTGGGCCCAGAACGCCGAGATCTTTCGCGATATCGGCTATGCCTTCCGCGTGACATTCCTGAACAAATGCGACGAGTTGGAACGCGAGATTGTCGCCGAGTTCTACCAGCGTTGCTTTGACGAGGAACTGCCAGAAAGTGCTGCGTCCATTGCGATGCCGTAAGGCCAACACTGGCATCACCTTTTCGACCTAAAGACAAAAGGCGGCACGCATTCAGGCGGAACCGCCTTTTTAGTACCCGTGACTTTGGCGCCCGGATCTTTGGCGCCCGGTTCCTTGGCGCCTGTGACTCGATCAACACGGCCCTTTGGTTTTCAGAATGATTAATTGATTTGCAATAATTTGCCCGTAAAGTATAATTTATGAGCAGAGTATTAACACTGATGCGCCCCGTGGTGACCGTTCTCGTGATGACCTTCACGATCATCTTCACGATGACCTTTACGGTGGCCAATGGCGCTATGGCTCTGCCGTCCTCCCCAGTGGAACGCGCCCGGATTTTTACCGATTGCGCGGGTCGCTATGCGGCGCTGTCGATGCACGAAAGCTTTTTTGACGGCGCCGCATCAGAAGCCGCAGATGCGCGGTATTACCTTTTCCTTGATCTTCTAGAGGCCGTGCGTGAAGATGCGGTGAACGACGGATTACCCGCACGCCATTTGTTGCACTGGCGTATCGAAGCCAAGGCAGCACAGGCCACATTGTTGCACCGCGCCACCTTTTACCGCGATCCCATCGTCTCTGATACATCCCGGCAGGCCGCCGACGCGTACATCTCTCACTGCAACCGCCTCTTGCTGGGCAGTTAACCTGAATAAACAGGGCGTCTGTCTGGAATAAAAACCTGCAGGTGTTCTGCGCCGATCCCGACGCCGCGCGGAACAGCCCCGGCAATTCACGCCCCACTCAGCGCGGTTTGCCGTTTTCTTTCCGCCACAATCGTCCTAGGTTACGGAAAATCAAAGTGACAGATGTGACATGCCCCAGAACGACAATCCTGCTGAGCCGTTTAAAAAGGCGCTGATCGAGGCCACAAAGGTGCTCGCTGGCGACGCTGAACTGAATGTGACCTTCACCGTCGATCCTCCCGGCATGTCCAACGAACAGATGCGCCTGCCACAGGTCAGCCGCCGGATGGCGCGTTCCGAGGTGCTGCTGGCGCGCGGCACCGCAGACGCCTATGCGATGCGCAAGAAATATCACAGCGAGGCGACCTCTGCCCGCTATGCCCCACAAGGCCAGATGGCGCGCGACCTTTACGAGGCGATGGAAACCGCCCGCTGCGAGGCAGTAGGCGCGCGCGCCATGCCCGGCACCGCCAGCAACATCGACGCCAAGATCCTCAACGAGGCAGAGCGCAAGGGCTATAGCCAGATCACCCAAGCGTCAGAGGCCCCGCTGCCAACCGCCGCGGGATATCTGATCCGCCACCTCGCCACAGGTCGCCCCCTACCGCCGGGGGCCGATAACGTCATGGAATTGTGGCGCGATTTCATCGAAGGTCAGTGCGGCGAGACGCTTGAAAACCTTGACAAGACCCTGACCGACCAGACCGCCTTTGCAAAATTCACCCGCCAGATCATCGAGGATCTGGGCTACGGCGACCAGCTGGGGGATGATCCGGACGACCTGTCGGATGATGAAGACTCCGACGAGAGCGACGATCAGGATCAGGAAGAACCGGATTCCACCGGCTCTGACGACGAAGACCAAAACGAGGACAGCGACGCCAATCCAGAGCAAAGCCAGGAGGATCAGCAAGACGCGTCTCAGGCGCAGGTCTCTATGGAAGATTCCGAAGAGATGGAGATGTCGGATGAAACCGACATGCCTGAAGGCGACATGCCACAAGACCCCCCCGGCCCTGCGCCCCATTCGGATGCGGACCCGGATTATGTGGTCTTTGACACAACATTTGACGAGGAAATCCGCGCAGAGGATTTGGCCGAACCACAAGAGTTGGAACGTCTGCGCGCTTATCTGGATCAACAGCTTGAGCCGCTGAAAGGCGCTGTTTCGCGCCTTGCAAATAAGTTGCAACGCCGTCTGCAAGCGCAACAAAACCGGTCCTGGCTGTTCGACCTCGAAGAGGGGATTCTGGACGCTGGTCGTCTGGCGCGGGTTATTGCGAACCCGACCACGCCCCTTAGCTTCAAGATGGAAAAAGATACCGAATTCCGCGACACCTGCGTGACGCTGCTGCTGGATAATTCAGGCTCGATGCGGGGCCGCCCGATCAGCATTGCCGCGATCTGTGCCGATGTTCTGGCGCGCACGCTGGAACGGTGTCAGGTCAAGGTAGAGATCCTCGGCTTTACCACCCGCGCGTGGAAAGGCGGCCAATCGCGCGAAAAATGGCTGAACGAGGGTCGCCCTCAGACCCCCGGACGTCTGAACGATCTGCGCCACATCATCTATAAATCCGCCGACGCTCCGTGGCGGCGGGCCCGGCCCAATCTGGGGCTGATGATGAAAGAGGGTCTGCTGAAGGAAAACATTGACGGCGAGGCGCTGGAATGGGCGCACCGCCGCGCGATGGCCCGCCCAGAAGCGCGTAAAATCCTGATGGTGATCAGCGACGGCGCGCCGGTCGATGACAGCACCCTGTCGGTTAACCCCGCGAATTATCTGGAAAAACACCTGCGCGACGTGATCGCGATGATCGAAAAGCGCAAGGCCGCCGAACTGCTGGCCATTGGCATCGGCCATGACGTGACGCGCTACTATAACCGCGCCGTGACGATCACCGATGTAGAGCAACTGGCCGGCGCAATGACCGAACAGCTGGCAAGCCTGTTTGACAACGACCCGCGGGCGAGGGCGCGTTTTTCCGGTATTCGTGGCAGCATCCGCAAGGCATCCTGATCATAGGTGTAGGCGCCCCTTTGATCCGTTGCCATTTCGGGTACTGGGCCGCCATGCCAAGCATGGCTCACTTTGGGGCCCGAACGCCCCGGTGGTCTTGCACAGCTAATTCTTTGCGTAACCTGATTCTGCGGAGGCCCCGATGTTTCAAAGCTTTGACTCGCCCACTCATCCCGACCAAGGCCCTGCCCGCCTGAACGACTTGCGCGCACAGATGCGGCGGGACGGGCTGGACGGGTTTTTGGTGCCCCGCGCCGATGCCCATCAGGGCGAGTATGTGGCCCCTCACGATGACCGATTGGCGTGGCTGACGGGGTTTACCGGATCAGCCGGATTTTGCGCCGCATTGCAGGACAAGGCAGGCGTTTTCATTGACGGACGCTACCGCGTGCAGGTAAAGGCGCAAATTGCGGCCGCGTTCACACCCGTGCATTGGCCAGAGATCAAGTTGGGCGACTGGCTGGCCGAGCACCTGCAAGAGGGCGTGGTCGGGCTGGATCCATGGCTGCATACGCTGAGCGAGATCGAGACGCTGCAAAAGCGGCTGAAGGGCACAAGCATCACCCTGCGCGAGGTCGACAATCTGGTGGATCGCATCTGGGCAGATCAGCCTGCGCGCGCCGCCGAACCTGCTTTTGCCTATCCCACAGAGTTGGCGGGCGAAGGCGACGCGGCCAAGCGCGCGCGCATCGCCAAGCTGTTGACGGACGCGGGGCACAAGGCTGCCGTGCTGACCCTGCCCGATTCCATCTGCTGGCTGCTGAACATTCGCGGCACGGATATTGCGCGCAATCCAGTGGTACAGGCCTTTGCGATCCTGCGCGATGACGGCACGATTCAACTGTTCTCTGACCCGGCGAAATTCGCAGACCTCGGCCCCGATCCTGACATCGACCTGCAGCCGTGGGAGGGGTTTGACTCCGCCCTTGCCCAACTACAAGGCCCTGTGCGCGTTGACAAATCTTCTGCCCCGCTTGCGGTCACGCGCATTTTGCAAGGCGCAAAAGTAGAGATCGCTTACGGCGATGACCCCTGTATCCTGCCCAAGGCCTGCAAGAACGCGACAGAGATTGCAGGCACCACAGAGGCCCATCTGCGCGATGCGGCGGCGATGATTGAGTTCCTTGCATGGCTGGACGCCGAGGCCCCAAAAGGTGGCCTGAGCGAGATGGATGTGGTCACCAGCCTCGAGGGCTTTCGGCGCGCCACCAATGTCCTGCGCGACATCAGCTTTGACACGATTTGCGGTGCCGGGCCAAATGGTGCGATCGTCCATTATCGCGTCACAAAGGACACCAGCCGCGCGATCCAGCCCGGAGAGTTGCTGCTGGTCGACAGCGGCGGGCAATATCTGGACGGCACCACCGATATCACCCGCACCGTTGCCATCGGCATCCCGTCACAGGACCAGCAGCACTGTTTTACCCGCGTGCTCAAGGGCATGATCGGGGTCAGCCGCGCACGCTGGCCCAAGGGGCTGACCGGGCGCGATCTGGATCCCTTGGCGCGCATCGCCCTGTGGCGCGCGGGGCAGGATTACGACCATGGCACAGGGCACGGCGTCGGCACATTTCTATCGGTGCACGAAGGACCCCAGCGGATCTCGCGCGCCTCTGACGTGCCTCTGCAACCGGGCATGATCCTGTCGAACGAGCCGGGCTATTACCGCGAGGGGGCCTTTGGCATCCGTATCGAGAACCTTGTGGTGGTCAGCCCTGCCCCCGATCTGCCGGGCGCGGATGCCCGCGAAATGCTGGCTTTTGACACGCTCACATGGGTGCCGATTGACCGCAGGCTGATTGCGGCGGATCTGCTGGACAGCGACGAGCGCGCGTGGCTTAATACGTACCACGCTGAAATCATCACAAAAATATCGGATCGGTTGAGTGACACGGCCCGTGCATGGCTTATCTCGGCAACAGCCCAGATTTGACATAGGACTGTTAATGCCAAGGTGATATCCTGCGCAAATACGCAGATCCGGGAGAGAGAACAATGGCTGAGCACATAAAGACACGACGTATCCCCGGCACCTACGTGGTGCGTGCAGGCGGGGCCGTTCTGGGCGAAACGACCACCGCCATAGAGTTGACCGAGGGCAGCTACAC
>CALGTJ010000167.1 GCA_937901435.1 uncultured Rhodobacter sp.
ATGCCTCCTCCAATTTGGTGCTTTCAACATCACCACTATGGCATACTTTGATGCCAGATCCCGGGTGGGGCATCCACACCATCAATAGGCAATGCCGTATTCGGTCGTCCAGGCTTCATCGGCCAAAGCCGGTGTTGCCAGCATCAGCGCGGCAATCAGGGGTTTCCACATGATCAGGATCCTTTTCTAAAAATCAGTCAAGACAGATATATTCAGCCGTAATCGCACCGCCCAGAGCCGGGTTGTAGTGCGACATTCCCATGAACAGGCGGTCGCCCTCTCGGTTCATGTCGATGGCAAACCGCTGTTCGGCATAGGCCCCGGCCATGTCGTTCCATTCGCCGCCACCAGCGGCCACGCCTTCGTTCCGATTGACCCAGTACAGCTCTGCCTCCCAGCCATTGTTCGCAATCACCCCGTAAAACTGCAATTCGGGGTTATCCGCGATCATCAGGGTGCAGGACGGACAGGCCCCCGCATTCGAAGAAACCTGTTGGTAATTGCCACAAAAACCGTTCCAATCCGCAAAGGCCGCGCCGCCTGACAGAGACACCCCAGTGGCGAGCACAGCAAAAAGTCGAGACGAAAAAAGACGGGACGGTGACATGAAATACCCTTTCTGAAATACACATTCAAAGGGTCTGGGCAGATGCCGCCCCTGTCAAGAAAAATACATCCCCAACGACCGCAAACCACGGACATTGCAAGGTTAACGGATTGGTCACATCGCCCAATCAACGCTGGGTGGCGTGGGTTACTGCGCGTCCATAACAGTATTTGCAGCACCCTCGGCCCCGGCAAACATCGCGATCAGACGCACCGGGACCGCCCCGGTGTTCCGGCCATTATGCCGCGTCTTGAACGCCTCAATCAGACTGTCCCCGGCGCGGTACAGTCTGGTCCCGTGTGCGCCGTAGTCCACCGTCAATTCGCCCTCTAGAATATAGGCGAACAACGGCACCTCATGGTGATGCCACCCGGTTTCCTTGCCCGGCAACATCGTCACAACCACCGCCGTGATCCGCGCCTCTCCCTCTGGATAGGTAAACGGCTGCGCGATGATGGTCTCTGACGTCGATAGCAACACATCCAGCGGCGGATAGCTGTCTTTGGCCTGCGCGACAGATCCCACCAGCACCAATGCGCAGGCAAGGCGGATCAACGGCTGAGACCGCCCTGCAGGTTCGGCATGTCCAAAGCACTGAACCCGTAATGACGCAACCAGCGCAGATCGCTGTCAAAGAAGGCACGCAGATCGGGCATCCCGTATTTCAGCATCGCCAGTCGGTCGATCCCCATGCCAAAGGCAAAGCCCTGCCATTGCTCGGGGTCGATCTTGGCCGCGCTCAACACATTGGGATGAACCATGCCAGACCCCAGCACCTCCATCCAGCCATCGCCCTGACCGATCTTGAGCTGTCCATTTTCCCATGTGCACTGAATATCGACCTCTGCCGATGGCTCTGTGAAGGGAAAGTGACTGGCGCGAAACCGCGTCTTGATGCCGTCAATCTCAAAGAAGGCGGCAAAGAATTCCTCTAACACCCACTTGAGGTTCGCCATCGACAGATCCTTGTCGATCGCAAGACCCTCCAGCTGATGGAACATTGGTGTATGGGTCTGGTCATAATCCGCGCGATACACGCGACCGGGGCAGATCACCCGGATCGGGGCGCCCTGCGCCTCCATGCTGCGGATCTGAACGGGCGATGTATGCGTCCGCAACACATGGGGCGGGCGGTCGTCGCCCTCTGCCCGGTTCATATAGAACGTGTCCATCTCGGTGCGCGTGGGATGCTCTGCCGGGATGTTCAGCGCGTCGAAATTGTACCAATCACTTTCAATCTGCGGACCTTCCGCCACGGCAAAGCCCATGTCGGCAAAGATCGCCGTGACCTCATCGGTGACCTGTGACACCGGATGTACCGTGCCCGCAGGCCGTGTGCGCCCCGGCAAAGTCACGTCCAGCCATTCAGTGCGCAGCCGTTCGTCCAGAGCCGCATCGGCCAGCGCTGATTTCTTGGCGAACAAGGCAGAGTTGATCTCGTCCTTCAGCGCGTTCAGCGCAGGCCCCGCAACCTGACGCTCGTCCGGGGTCATCTTGCCCAGCTCGCGCATCTTCAGGCTGACTTCGCCCTTTTTGCCCACGGCGGCCAGACGCAAGTCCTCTAACGCAGACTCGTCGGCGGCACCCGCAATTGCGCCCAGATATTTCTGTCTCAGATCATCCATGACCGAAGCCCTTCGCATATGTCGCCTGTCTGCTACCGATCAGGCGAACCGATTGCAACCCAAGTGCAACGCCAATCCCGCTTGGGGCCTTGTGCCCCAAGCTGATAAAGCCTGCACCGCAAGGTGCAGCCCTTTTAACACTGGCCCATAGAAAAAGCCGCGACCCGTCAGGCTCGCGGCTTTGATAGATTTCGCTAAGCAACCTGACTTAGGCCAGAGCCGCCTGTGCCTTGGCAACAATCGCGCCAAATGCGTCGGGCTCATGCACGGCCAGATCGGCCAGAACCTTGCGATCAACTTCGATGCCTGCCAGCGACAGACCGTTGATAAAGCGCGAATATGTCAGCGCCTCGTCATGGCTGCGCACAGCCGCGTTGATCCGCTGGATCCACAGCGCGCGAAAGTTGCGCTTGCGATTCTTGCGGTCACGGGTGGCGTATTGGTTGGCCTTGTCGACCGCCTGAGTGGCTGTGCGAAAGTTCGTAGAGCGACGACCATAGTAGCCTTTTGCGGCTTTGATGATCTTCTTGTGGCGGGCGTGAGTGACCGTGCCCCCTTTGGTGCGTGACATCTAATGGCCCTTCTTATCGTGCGTACGGCATGTAACCCTTGACGATCTTCGCGTCAGGGGCAGACAAAGCTGTTGTTCCGCGAGCATTGCGGATGAATTTGCGGGTACGCTTGATCATGCCGTGGCGTTTGCCAGCCTGACCAGCAACGACAAGGCCAGAGGCCGTCATCTTAAAGCGCTTCTTGGCGCCTGATTTCGTCTTCATCTTGGGCATTTCCGTCTCCTTGGATAGGCGGTAACAGCGCGACTCGGCATGCCACTTGGGCCGGACGCACCAGAAAGAATAGGGCTTGTAGGACGGACCGCGCAGCCTGACAAGCCTTAACTTGCCCCCTTACCGCAGGAAATAGGCCGCTATATGCACAAAAGCCTCTGGCACCTCACGCAGGGTATATCCCCCCGGCTTTTGGCTAAGGGCCAAAAGGACAAGCGAACCACCCACCATAATCGCCACAGCCGCCACACGCGGAGAGCGGCGCTCTGCCAAAGCCCCAAGAATAGAGGGGATGGCAAAGCAGACAATCACGATGCCGGACACCAGATAGATATCCTGTGTCAACATCGCCCAACCTCCTTATTCAGGCTCAGCGCTGTAAATCAGCTTTACGTCGCAGGGGGCGACACGCAGGATATTGGTCGTGCCGGCCTGATTGAACGGCACACCGGCGGTCACAACGATCTGATCGGTTTTTTCCGCCATGCCACAGGCCAGCGCCTCGCGCACCGCACAGATCACCGCCTGTTTGAAACGTCCGACCTCTTCGGTGACCACACAATGCGTCCCCCATGTCAGCGCCAAACGCCGCGCCGTGCCCAACTCTGACGTCAACGCAAGGATCGGCACGGCAGGGCGTTCGCGCGCCACGAGCGCCACAGTCGTGCCCGATTGCGAAAAGCAACTGATCGCCTTGATGTCGGCGGTCTCTGCGATCTCACGCGCCGCCGACACGATGGCATCAGCCACGGTGGTCTTGATCGCCCCGCGCGACGCTTCGATCACTTGGCGATAGGTCGGGTCCCGCTCAACCTCGAGGGCGACGTTCTGCATCGTGCTGACGGCCTCGACCGGATACTGACCAGCCGCCGATTCCGCCGACAACATGACCGCATCCGCGCCTTCATAGATGGCGGCCGCCACATCAGACACTTCGGCCCGCGTGGGCATCGGTGATTCGATCATCGATTCGAGCATCTGGGTCGCAACGATCACAGGTTTGGCCGCAGCCCGGCATTTCCGGATCATGCGCTTTTGCAGCGGTGGCACGTTCTGCACCGGCAGTTCGACACCCAGATCACCACGGGCGACCATGATGCTGTCAGAGACGGCCAGAATTTCGTCAAACACCTCGACGGCGGCAGGTTTTTCCACCTTGGTCATGACCGCAGCGCGACCCTTGATCAGGTCCTGTGCCTCAAGCACATCGGCGGGACGCTGCACAAAGGACAGGGCGATCCAGTCGACCCCGGCCTGACAGGCATATTCCAGATCGAGGCGATCCTTTTCAGTCAGCGCCGCCAGCGGCAGCACCACATCCGGCACATTCACACCCTTGCGTTCCGAAATCTCACCGCCCGCGATCACGGTGCAATTGGCGAAATCTGCGCCACATTCCCCAACCTTAACACGAATTTTGCCGTCATTGACCAGCAGGGTCGCACCGGGACGCAGGGCATCAAAGATCTCTTTGTGCGGCAGGCAGACACGGGTGATATCGCCCGGCGTCGGGTCAAGATCAAACCGGAACGCTTGCCCGTCCTGCAATTGATGTGGACCATCTGCAAAGACACCGCAGCGCAGTTTCGGCCCCTGAAGGTCGGCGAGAATAGAGATCGGACGACCGGTGTCTTTCTCGATCTGGCGGATGATTTTGTGACGCGCGCTAAAATCTTCGTGCGTTCCATGACTCATGTTCAGGCGGAACACATCTGCCCCGGCCTCGAACAAAGCGTGGATCATTTCATATGTACTGGAGGCAGGGCCCAGCGTGGCGACAATTTTAACGTTGCGAAGGCGTCTCATAGATAGACTCGTATCCTATCTTGGGTTTGTAACATGTTAGTGGGCCGCGTGTTCTATGACGGATAACGACCCAAGTGACAACTGGTGCATTTGGCCCAGCCGGATTATGCAGGGATGAACGGGAAAGACGACAATAAGATGAACGACCACGCATTCGAAATACATGGTGCCACGCGCAGGGGCGACTGGGTGGTGACCTGTGATCACGCCAGTAACACGGTTCCGCCTATGATTTCAGGGGGCTGCCTCGGCCTGCCTGCCAGCGAAATGGCCCGCCATATCGCCTATGACATCGGGGCCGCCGGGCTGTCGCGCCATCTGGCCGACCGGCTGGACGCCCCCGCTGTGCTGTCGCGCTTTTCCCGGCTGGTGATCGATCCCAACCGCGGAGAGGACGACCCGACCCTGCTGATGCAGATTTATGACGGCACGATCATTCCCGCCAACCGGGGCGTCGATGCGGCAGAGCGCGCGCGGCGGCTGGATCTGTTCTACCGCCCCTATCACGGCGCGGTCGCCTCTGTCGTCACGCCACGCCCGGTGCAAGCGCCTCTGGTTGCGGTGCATAGTTTCACGCCACAGCTAAGGGGGCGCGCGCCGCGTCCGTGGCACGTCGGCATCCTCTATTCGCCGCGTGACACGCGCTTTGCCCTGCCCCTGATTGAACGTTTGCGGCGCGAAACGGACCTGTGCATCGGGGATAACGAACCCTATGTGGGCGAGTTGGCCGGTGACAGCGTGGAACGACACGCGCTGGATCATGGCCGCCCCAATGTGCTGATCGAACTACGCCACGACCTGATCGAAACCGAACAGGACCAGCACAATTGGGCCGCCCGCCTTGCGCCGATCTTTGAAGAAACCCGTGCCGGGCTCCATCTATAATAGCATAAACCGGAGAGCATCATGACCGACCAGATCGACCCCCAAACCCAGATCGAACTAGAGGCCGCTGCCTTTCGGCGGTTGCAAAAGCATCTGATGCAGGATCGCACCGATGTGCAGAACATCGATATGATGAACCTGACCGGATTTTGCCGCAACTGTCTGGGGCGCTGGTATCAAGAGGCTGCGAACGGGCGCGGTATCGAGATGGGCAAAGACGAGGGACGCGAGGCGTTTTACGGGATGACCATGGCAGAGTGGAAGGCCAATTATCAGACCGACGCCGGGGCCGACAAACAGGCCGCTTTCAAGGTGGCTTTTGCGGAAAACGTCGGGTCTGAATCCAGGTCTGACAAAACCTGATCGGCCAATTCCCGCGCAAATCGCATTGTGATTTGCGCCTTTGCCCTGCCTCAAGCTACCCTTGCCTCATCTCCTTAGCCAAGTAAGTGACCCCATGTTCCGCATCCTCGTTTTGACCCTTCTCCTCGGCACCGGCAGCGCTATGGCCCTTGGCCCGCAAGATCAGCTTTATGAAAATGTCGCGAAAGAACTTCCGCATTATGTGCAGGACGTTGATGTCAGCACCCTCAGCCACCACCAGATTTCGTCGATCTACATGATCATGTACGAAAGCAGATCGGCAGGCGACAAACAGCGCGCTATCCGGTCTGTCCTTGGCGGGCAATATTCCCTGCGCGGGCTGCTGTTCAAGTAAGGGACACAGAATAAGCTTTTGTTTTACTTGAAAAAAATTCCGCAGATTAGAAAAACAGGCCGCACCGCGGCAAGTCATTGATTGACCTGCCGCGTACGTTAACAGTTTCAGACTTTCGCGATCAGACCGCTGCCTTGCGGCTTTCATCAAGATAAATCTCGCGCAGACGTCTGGCCACGCGCCCCGGCGTGCCATCGCCCAAAGGTTCGCCGTCGATCTCGACCACAGGCATGACAAAGGTGGTGGCCGATGTCACAAAGGCCTCGTCGGCCTCTCTTGCCTCATCCACGGTAAAAGACCGCTCTTCGACCTCCATCTGGGCCTCTTTGGCACAGCGCAGAACAGCCGCGCGGGTGATCCCGGCCAAAATCTCGTTGCCCAGATGGCGGGTGATGATCTTGCTGCCCTTGACGATATAGGCGTTGTTGCTGGTGCCCTCGGTGACAAAGCCATCCTCGACCATCCACGCGTCATCGACGCCAGCCGCCTTGGCCATCATTTTGCCCATGGACGGATATAGCAGTTGCACCGTCTTGATATCGCGCCGACCCCAGCGGATGTCAGGGATCGATATGATCTTGATCCCGGTCTTGGACGCCTCAGAGTCGGTGATCCCCGGTTTGGACTGCGTAAACAGCACCAGCGAGGGCACAGTATCGTCGCTGGGAAAGACGAAGTCCCTGTCGCCGCCAGAGCCGCGCGTCACCTGAAGATAAACCAGCCCGTCGTCGATCTCGTTCAGGCGCACCATTTCGCGGTGAATCTCTAGCAACTCGTCCATGGTGACGGGCGCGCGCATTGCCAGTTCATGCAACGAGCGTTGCAGACGCACCTTGTGCCCCTCGAAATCAATCAGCTTGCCGCCCAACACAGATGTCACCTCGTACACGCCATCGGCAAACAGAAACCCCCGGTCAAACACAGAGATCTTGGCGTCTTCCTCGGGCACATAGTCCCCATTCACATAAACAGTCCTGCTCATCATCTTGTCCTTGTCTGCATCTTTAACGGACGCGCCGCCACGCCTTATGTGTCACTCAACTGGTTCCGTCACCGAGCCGCGCCAAATCTGGCGTCGCCTGCGATGATCTTAGCCTTTCGCACGGTCTTTGGGCTTGCTCCCCAAGAAAATCTTATCAGGCCGTTCGAAATCTCGTCGACGATTATGCACCGCGTTCCCAAGGGTTTTCCCGTATCCCATACTGCGTCAAAAAAGCAAATCAAACCATCTTTCGTGGCCAGCCAATCGGGAAAGTAGTTATACATAATGCCGCTGTTCACGCTCATATGCTGCTCTCCGTAAGTGGGCGAAAGCCAAATTGCGAACGCCTTTCGATCAAGAGACATAAAGCTTTTGTTTGTTAGCAGAGATTCAAATACGGGGTCAGACACCAGTCGCGCACGGTACGCAGGGTCTTGGGTCAGCCGTTGCAAATCTTCCGACGCGCGCGCGCGATTCCCTGTGAAACGCCCCCCAACGCGGCCAAAGAATTTCGCCGCCGCGACACCGTTTACCGGCTTGTAGACCGCCGACACGACTTTGGTCTTCACCACTGACGACACGACAACCTTGCTATCGACCGCATAGATCAGGCAGTCGCGCCGCCCCGGTTTCAAATGTTGCTGACAATAGCCCAGCGCCATGTTGCCGGCGACTTTTGCCGAGATCTTGCCATATGCCGTTCCCCAAGCGCCATCCGGAGAGATCGCAATAGCAGTGTGCCGTTTCTGGCCCTTGAGTTTATTCAACTGCTTTGCATGCTTGGCCGTCAGCGCAACGACCCAGTCTTGCGCGGTTGCCTTGGTAATACCGGGCCCAAAACCCGCCAAAAAAAGCCCCATAACGAATAAAACTGAAACGATAGGTGTACGCATGAGCCCCCCAAAAAGCTGCCGTTCAAGATCTTGGCAAATAGTAGCCATATCCTGAACTCTAGTGCATCAACCACCCAGGATTCACCCCCAAAGTGCGGGCGTCGAGGGATGCACACCCGCCTCGTCATAGTGCAGGGGCGGTTCGCGATCCTGTGCCAGCAACAAGGGCCCGTCCAGATCCACCACCTGCGCGCCCTGTGCGACCAGTACAGCAGGCGCCATCGCCAACGACGAGCCAACCATACAGCCCACCATCACGCCGTAGCCCTCGGCAACGGCCGCATCGCGCAGGGCCAGCGCCTCTGTCAGCCCGCCGGTCTTGTCCAACTTG
>CALGTJ010000168.1 GCA_937901435.1 uncultured Rhodobacter sp.
CTTGGGTTCCTCGGGATCACGAATGTAGAGATCATCCGCGCCGATCAAATGGCCCTCGACGCAGAGGCCGCCATCGAAAAGGCCCATACCGGCGTCGACAGCCTGTCACTCGCCGCTTGAAAAAACGCGCAAAGAGATTGGGACCACCAGCGTTCCCGATCTCTTTGTGCTCAGACCAAATCCGACCACCCAGTCCGATTCGGATGCACGGAAAGCGTGTCAAACCCAAAGCGCGGCACCCGTTTCAAGCGCGTTTCTGGGTGGTTCGCCCCGATGTAAGACTGGATGCTCGCAAGATATCGCGCGTGATAGGACAGCGAACACAAGAACAGCTTTCCACAGCAATACGCCAGCGGCACAAAGGCGTGACTGCCCATCAAATACATCCGGGCCATGGCCTCGGCCACGCCCGGCCAATCCGGATTGAGGTAGTCATCCACGGCGATCAGTCCGTTAGGGGCCGTCACTGACATCGCAAATTCGACGTCGCTGACCGTGTGCACCACATCATGACACCCATCGACACTAAAGAACGAGACCTTGCCATGACGCGCGATTAAGGCATCCGCATCGGCGCGTCCCAATGCCAGCGAATCCGCCTGCACGATTGTCACCGCCGAAACTCCGGGACCAAACCGTTCAAGGTTGCTCTTGAAAGCCGCCAGATCCCCTGTTCCGGATTGATCAAGGTTGAATTCCTGCAAATCAAAGACGTCAATCGCTGCGGCAGGGTTTTCGGGCGAGGCGCCAAACGTCTTGGCCAGTCCAATAAAGAACTTATCTTGGAAAATACCGATCTCGGCCACCGGACCCGCGCCAATCTCTTTGTAAATCGGCCAGATCACCTGCCAGACTTGCGGCAGGCACCACCCCTTGACCTCGTGGATCTCACCCGCAAGATAAGCGTTTACAAGACTGCGGGTGTCGTCGAGAGGGTCCATAGCCTTTTCCTTGTCCTTGTCCAAACGGCGGATCACCTGACCCTAGGCAAAACGCGACAGGATAACAAGGGCGCAACCCCGCTCCAGCGCCTTGACTCGCCCAGTAACCATCGCTAAGGACACAGCCATTCCGGGAGCATACAGTCTTCCGGTCCCCGCATGATGCGGGGATCGCCCTCCACCAGCGTGTTACGCCCGTGGGGGCGGTTTGCGTTTGGTCAATCCGTTCTTAGATAGGACGGAAAATGGAAGGAAACCGCGATGCTCGAGAACCTCTCTGAACGCCTCTCAGGTGTCTTCGACCGTCTGACCAAACAGGGTGCCCTGTCAGAGGATGACGTCAAAACCGCCCTGCGCGAAGTACGCGTCGCCCTGCTAGAGGCCGACGTCTCGCTGGCCGTGGCGCGCGATTTCGTCAAGGCGGTGCAGGACAAGGCCACGGGCCAATCAGTCACCAAATCCGTGACGCCGGGTCAACAAGTGGTCAAGATCGTCCATGACGAGTTGGTCCATGTCCTGGCAGGCGACAACGCCAACCCCGGCGAGCTGAAAATCGACAACGCCCCGGCGCCGATCCTGATGGTCGGCCTGCAAGGCTCTGGTAAAACCACCACCACCGCCAAACTCGCCAAACGCCTGACCGAAACCCGCGGCAAACGCGTTCTGATGGCCTCGCTCGACACCAACCGCCCCGCCGCGATGGAACAACTTGCCATCCTTGGCAAGCAGATCGGCGTCGACACGCTGCCCATCGTCAAAGGCGAAACCGCCCAGCAGATCGCCCGCCGCGCCAAGCAACAAGCGACCTTTGGCGGCTATGACGTCTACATGCTCGACACCGCAGGCCGCCTGCACATCGACGCCGAACTGATCGCCCAAGCCGCTGAAGTGCGCGACATCACAAGCCCACGTGAAACCCTGCTGGTGGTCGATGGCCTGACCGGGCAGGACGCCGTGAACGTTGCTGAAAACTTTGACCGTGACATCGGCGTCACCGGCGTCGTGCTGACCCGGATGGACGGCGACGGTCGCGGTGGCGCGGCCCTGTCCATGCGCGCCGTCACCGGCAAGCCGATCAAATTCGTCGGTCTTGGCGAAAAGATGGACGCGCTCGAAGAATTCCACCCAGAACGCGTCGCGGGCCGCATCCTTGGCATGGGCGATATCGTCAGCCTCGTGGAAAAAGCCCAGCAAACCATAGAGGCCGAACAGGCCGAGCGTATGATGAAGCGGTTTCAGAAAGGTCAGTTCAACATGAACGACCTCAAGATGCAGCTTGAACAGATGATGAAAATGGGCGGCATGGAAGGCATCATGGGCATGATGCCCGGCATGGGAAAGATGAAGGGCCAGATGGACGAGGCCGGCATGGACGACAAGATGCTGCGCCGCCAGATCGCCCTGATCCAATCGATGACCAAACTGGAACGTGCCAATCCGCAACTGCTGCAAGCCAGCCGCAAGAAACGTATCGCCAAAGGCGCGGGCCTCGAAGTCTCTGAACTCAACCGCCTTCTCAAGATGCAGCGCCAGATGGGCGACATGATGAAAAAGATGGGCAAAATGGGCAAAGGCGGCATGCTCAAACAAGCCATGAAGGGCATGATGGGCGGCGGCAAAGGCGGCATGCCCGACATGAACGATCCCGCCGCCATGGAACAGGCCGCCAAAGCTCTGGGCAGCAAAATGCCCGGTGGTATGAGCGGAATGCCAGGCGGCTTCCCCGGAATGCCGGGCGGATCCGCCCTCCCTCCCGGTCTCTCGGGCTTTGGGAAAAAGAAATAAGCGTATGGCTTCATCTTGGCAAAAATACTCATGGCGCACCGCCCGCCTCGCACCGTCGCTTGCCGTGACGCGTCACCTCTGTGCTGGCGTGCATAAAGCCGCGCGGCAGCGCGTCCGTTTGGTCACCCCATGACCGGCGCGATCACCATCAGCGTTCCGACGCTTACAACCGAACGTCTGACCCTGCGCGCGCCGATTGCGTCTGATCTTGTGGCCTATACTGCCTTTTGCACCTCGCCCCGCTCCATCGGGGTCGGTGGCCCCTATAGCGAAACCGACGCGTTCTCTCGCCTGTGTAGCCTTGTCGGCCATTGGCAGATCCGTGGCTATGGCCGCTGGATGCTGGCGGATCGCCGCACGGACGAGCCGCTCGGCGTGGTCGGTCTTATGTTTCCGGTCGGCTGGCCCGAACCGGAAATCGCCTGGAGCCTGTTTGAGACTGCCGAAGGCCGCGGTCTGGCCAAAGAGGCCGCAATCGCCGCACGCCGCTATGCCTATGACACCCTCGGCTGGAACACCGTCATCAGCTGCGTCATGCCCGACAACACCCGCTCTACCGCGCTGGCCAAGCGTATGGGGGCCACGTTCGACTATATCCATCCCCATCCCTCATTTGGCGATCTGCACGTCTGGCGGCACCCGTCACCCAAAGAGCTTGCAACATGACCCCGCGCCTGATCGACACAACCGTGCTGGAAACAGACCGCCTGATCCTGCGCGCGCCGGATATGCCCGATTTCGCGGCCTGGGCCGATTTCTCGGCCTCAAAACGGGCTGAATTTGTCGGCGGTCCCTATTCCCGCGGCAAGGCCTGGCGCGCCTTTGGGCATATGGTTGGCCATTGGCCGCTGCGTGGGTTTGGCCTGTTTGTCATCACCCTGAAGGGCAGCGATCAGGCCATCGGTGCAGCAGGCCCGTGGTATCCAATGGACTGGCCGGAAAAGGAAATCGGCTGGACGCTCTGGTCGCCAGAGTACGAGGGCAAGGGCTATGCCCATGAGGCCGCCCTCGCCACGCGCACCCATGCCTATACCACCCTCGGCTGGACACAGGCGGTCAGTTACATCGACGAACCCAACGTCCGCTCTATCGCTCTGGCCGAACGCTTGGGCGCAAAGCGCGATGACACGGCCGACACCATCAGCGTTGAGGGGGATGTCAAAGTCCTCGTCTATCGCCACCCGGCTGCAAAGGACCTCTGATGCACATCCCCACCCTCACAACCGAACGCCTGACCCTGCGCGCACCATCCGAGGCAGATTTCGCGCCGCTGGTCGCGTTCTACGCCTCTGATCGCTCGCAATTCGTTGGTGGCCCGATGAGTGACGAACTGACATGGCGCGCGCTGGCGGGCGAATTGGGTCACTGGGCGCTAAAGGGCTTTGGCCGTTGGGCCGTCGAGATCACCGAAACCGGGCAATTCATCGGCATCATCGGCCTCTGGCACCCCTTTGGCTTTCCAGAGCCCGAGCTTGGCTGGGATCTGATGGAGGGGTTCACTGGCAAAGGCTATGCGACCGAAGCCGCCACAGCAGCGCGCGCCCATGCCTATGAGACGCTGGGCATGACCACGCTGATCAGCCTTGTGAAACCCGCCAACACGGCCTCTGCCAAGGTCGCCACGCGTCTGGGCTGTGTCCATGACGGCGATTTCACCCATGTGCGCCATGGATTTATGAACATCTACCGCCACCCGGCCCAAAAGGATCTGACATGACCAACGCCGCGACCCGTGCCGCTGAAATCCTTGCCGATCACCGTGCCAGCATCGACCGGCTGGACGCGATCCTTGTCTATACGCTGGGTGAGCGGTTCAAACATACGCAGGCCGTGGGCCGCCTCAAGGCAGAGCACGACCTGCCCCCCAGCGACCCGGCCCGCGAGGCCAACCAGATCGAGCGGCTTGAAAAGCTGGCAAGCGACAGCGACCTCGATCCGGAATTTGCCAAGAAATTCCTGAACTTCATCATTCAGGAAGTCATCCGTCACCACAAACAACACCAATCCTGAGGGCGCGCGTTGCGGCCCCGATCTACACACTCAAAGGAGACTACCCCATGGCTATGAAAATCAGACTCGCCCGCGGCGGTTCGAAAAAGCGCCCTCACTATGCAATCGTTGCCTCTGACAGCCGCATGCCCCGCGATGGCCGCTTTCTGGAAAAGCTGGGCACCTACAACCCGCTTCTTGCCAAAGACAGTGAAGAGCGCGTCAAGATGGACGTCGAGCGCGTGCAATACTGGCTGAGCCATGGCGCACAGCCAACCGACCGCGTGACCCGTATGCTTGAGGCCGCTGGCGTTCTGGAAAAGAAGGTCCGCAACAACCCGACCAAAGGCACGCCCGGCAAGAAAGCCGTCGATCTGGCTGCGTCCAAAGCCGCCAAAGCCGCCGCCGCTGTCGAAGCTGCGAACGCCCCTGCCGAAGAAGCCTCTGCAGAGTAATCTTTTGCTTTTGTCGCGAAATATGGTGCGTGGCCGGGTCAATTTCCTGGCCGCGCCCCGCCCCTAATCGTCCCATGGCTCATGTCACCTGATCGGACGATATTCCCTTTTTCACAAGCATGGCGATCCGGATGTCAAATGGTCCTAAAATCTGTGTCGGTGCAATTGCGGGCGCGTTTGGCGTCAAAGGCGAAGTGCGCCTGAAAAGCTTCTGCGCAGAGCCAGAGGCAATTGTCGATTACGCGCCGCTGACCTCAGAAGACGGCACACGGCGGTTCATGTTGCATCTGGTGGCCCCGACCAAGGGCGGCTTTGTGGCCGAGATCGACGGGATCACCAGCAAAGAGGCCGCAGACGCCCTGCGGGGGATGCGCCTGTTCGCAGAGCGCGACGCGCTGCCGACCCTGCCCGACGACGAATACTACCACGCCGATTTGATCGGCATGACCGTGCTGGATACGGGCGGCAAAGACTTGGGGCGCGTGATGAACGTACTCAACCATGGCGCGGCGGACCTGCTCGAGGTCAATGGGCCGGGTCTCAAGGACCCGGTGTTGCTGCCCTTTACAATGGCCACTGTCCCGACCGTCGATCTGGCGTCTGGCCGCATCATCGCAGACCCGCCAGAGGGCCTGTGGCCTACACCAAGCGACGCTTGACCCCGCATGACCCGCGTCATCGTTCACGCAGGCTATCACAAGACCGGCACCACCAGCCTTCAGGATTTCCTGCACCGGAACCGCGCCGCCCTTGCGCCGCATCTGCGGTATTACGGCAAGGCCGACTTTTTCGCCGCCGGCGCACATGCCCGCATCTATGCGCAAAAACCTTTTCCTTGGCGGCTATGGCGGTTTCGCCGTGCCTTGCGTCATTTCCTTGACGCGGTGGAACCCGGCAGGGTTATCATTCTGTCCCGAGAGACGTTTTCTGGCGGGATGCCCGGACATCGCAAGATCGGCGGGCGCTTGATGACCAGCTATGCCGGGGCTGCCGCGCCTTTGGCCAATGTGATGATCTCTGAACTGCGCCGCCGATTTGGCCAAGACGTTGATATCACGTTCTTCTACACGACCCGCGAGACAGAAAGCTGGATTCGCAGCGTCCATGGCCACCTGCGGCGCTCGATTGCGTTGACCGAGGATTTCGACGCCTTTCGCGCACAATTTCCCAAGCTGAAAGGCCCCGCTGACGAGGCCGACACAATGGCCCGGCTTTTATCGCCGATCCCTGTCATCACAGCCACCTTGGAAGACTACCAATCCCACCGCGAAGGCCCCGCCGCTGCCTTGCTGGATCTTTTGGACGTCCCGACCGACCTGCGCGCCACGCTGAAACCCGCACCACGCAGCAACAGGGGCCAATCCGACGACCTGCGCGCAAAGTTTCTTAAGATGAACCGAGAGAGCACGGATAAATCCGCCCTGAAGGCCGCGAAAGACGCGGTACTCTCTGCGGACACCCCAACAAACAAGGCCCGAACATGACTGACCGCCCGACAAAATCCCATGGTCGCCTGGCGATCTCGGCAACGATGAAACCGCGCGAATTGGTAACGGATCGTCCGGATCTGGTCGGCGCATGGACGGCGCGGGTGATCACCCTGTTTCCGGGGGCCTTTCCGGGTGTGTTGGGGGCAAGCCTGACGGGCAAGGCGCTGGACGAGGGGTTGTGGCAGTTGCAGCCAATCGACCTGCGCCTCTATGGAGAGGGCAAGCATCGCAACGTCGATGACACCCCGGCGGGGGGCGGTGCGGGGATGGTACTGCGCGCCGATGTGATGGCCACGGCGCTGGAGTCTGTGTCACGTGGCACACCCAAGGATCGCAAGGACTGGCCCATTGTGTATCTGTCGCCACGTGGTAAGCCCTTTGATCAGGCGACCGCGCAAAGGTTCAGCAAAACCAAGGGTATCACCATGATTTGTGGCCGCTTCGAAGGCTTGGATCAACGTGTGATTGACCACTATGAGATCGAAGAAATCAGCCTTGGCGATTTCGTCTTGTCTGGCGGAGAGATCGCCGCCCAGGCCATGATCGACGCCACCGTGCGCCTGATCCCCGGCGTTCTGGGCAATCTGGACAGCACGGTAGAGGAAAGCTTTTCCGACGGATTGCTGGAGCATCCGCAGTTCACCAAACCCGCCGTCTGGAACGGCCACGAGATCCCGCCGGTGCTGCTGTCGGGCAATCACGGCGAGATCGCCAAATGGCGGCGCGCCATGTCCGAAGAATTGACCAAAGAGCGCCGGCCCGACCTGTGGGAGGCCTTTGTTGCGAGCCCTCCGACACGCGGAAGGACTTAACCTGCCAGTAAATCAGCGCGCAGTTTGACCTCGTCCAGCGGCAGGTCTGCAAAGATTTTCCACGCGTGTACGCCTTGGAAAAAGAACAGCTCCCAGCCTGAAATCACCTCTCGCCCCTCGGCGGCGGCATCGGTCAGGAATTGCGTGTCAACAGGTGTGTAGACCGCATCAAAGGCCCAGCCTGCTCTCGTCTTACCTACCCCCGTCATCGCCGCGCGCGGCAGGGGTGTGCCAGCGTAGCCGACCATGCCAACCGGGGTGCAATTGATCAGGCCAGCGGCCCCTTGGGCGGCTTGCGTCGCGTCGGTGCTGACCATCACATGCATCTGCGGCGCGGCGCGGCGCAGATCGCGCGCCAAGGCCTCTGCCTTGTCCTGATCCAGATCGACCAAGCGCAAGTCCGTCGTGCCAAGCGCCACCAGCCCAAAGGCCACAGCGCGCCCCACGCCTCCGGTCCCGATCATCAGCACCGGACCTGTCGGGGCATCAGCCCGCATCTGGCGGTAAGCGGCGATAAAGCCTGTATAATCCGTGTTATACCCGCGCGGCTCATCCGCCTCGAAGATGATTGTGTTCACAGCCCCGATCGCGCGTACCAGAGGATCCTCGACGCGCAGGCCAACCGTGGCGCGCTCTTTATAGGGATAGGTCACGTTGATCCCGCGATAACCGCCGCTGCGACACCGCTTGAACACCTGCTCGAATGTCTCGGACAGAGCAGCGGGCACCAGCCTGTCATAGGTGACGTCCATGCCGTTCTGCGCCCCCGCCAAGCCATGCAGCACAGGCGCGCGAGAGGCCGCGATATTGTCACCGATCAGGCCAAGGCGTAGTGCAGTCACAGGCGTCATGTCAGGTCCTTGCGCAGGGGTATGTCATGGATCAGGATATACCCGCGGTTTCACCGGGTTCAAAGCAATTCGCAATGATAAAGCCCTTGATCCAACCCCCATTCCCTCGTATCACGCGCAAGTTCGGACGCATTGGCGATTCCGGCGGTTGCATGTTGTGGCACCTCTTCTGTGCACAGACGCGATGTGAGAGCGGATTGTAGGAAAGACGACCTTATCTCTGGCGGGCGCCCATTGACGGCGGCGGACCCGGTTGAAGACCAAGAGCTATGAGGCGGCGCAAATCTTCG
Source organism: uncultured Rhodobacter sp. (assembly GCA_937901435.1). The sequence goes on from CALGTJ010000168.1 coordinate 8,614, forward strand.
CAGAAAA
>CALGTJ010000169.1 GCA_937901435.1 uncultured Rhodobacter sp.
TGTCGCCATGTTCTCTATCGCCGCGCGCTTCCAAGTGCCGATTTGTGTCGGATGGGTGCGCAAACCAGGATCACACGTCAAAGGACAGGATGACGCGCTGTCCCCCGAAAGAGTCCCAATCGAAGCGTCTATTTTGGAAGCATTGGGTGACAAAACAGCGGCTCAAGCACTGCGCTGGCAGTGCTTTGAGAGCCGACTATCAGCCGACATCCTGCGCGATTATCTGAAAAACTTACCTGACTTTGATGACATTGAAGCCGAGACAAGCGCTTTGCAGTATGGCCTGTCTCATCAGGTTCCAGAATTAGCTTTGCGGTTTTATCTCGATTGGCCACGCCTTGACCTCGCCGCGCAGGTCATCCTTCAGCATCACGCTCACTGGGATGGAGGCCTCTGGCACAGCTTGCCCAAAACTGCAGAAACGCTGGAACATGAGCATCAGGCGGCGGCAACGATCCTCTATCGCGCGCTTTTAGACGATATCCTCAAGGCGGCGCGATCCAAGGCATATGGGCATGGGGCGAAGTATTTGGGAAAACTCGCCCTGCTGGGCGAGGCTGCTGATCCCACCCTTCCAGAAGGCGTCAAGGAACATCAAGCGTATATGGCCGAGCTTCGAAAAAACCACGGTAGAAAATCCGGATTTTGGGGGCGGATCAGGTAGACAGGGAGCCTCATCCAAGGCGGTCTGTTCATGGTTTGCGCCGGATATTTGGGCGCAGTCATGCCGTTAAGCATCAGCTCAATAGGTGCAACCTAGCCTTCAGCGCGCCGTCGATCGAAGCAAGCAACGCCTCTGGAAAACCCGCAGGAAGCTGGTTGAACGTGGCCTCCACGATCGCGTGCGTGTCCTCCTGCAGCTCTTCGAACAGACCCTGCACGACCGCGCGGGACAAGCCGGATTGAACTCCGGTCTCCACGATGTGGCGGCCCACGATATTTGCCACTTTGTAGTGGTTTGAATTTCCGAAATTCATAGCGAGCTTGAAGTATTTTCGCTCGATCTGCCGGGCGTCGACGGTCGGCTGCACCGTCAGCACGTCGTAGAGCGGAGCCATGCGGAAACGCCCGCCGGGCAAGAGGCTGATACTGAAATTCTTGCCATGCCCGTCTGTCGCACCCAGCAACCAGAACAGGACGTTCGCTTTGAAAAAGTCGTACCGGTCTTTGTTGGGATCATCGCTCCCCAACAAGAGATCCATAATACCAGAGATGCCTGGGCCGCCCTCGTTCTGGTACTTTTGCGTGGGCACAATGGATAGCGCTTGGCAGCAATCTTCCT